>VBDA01000394.1 GCA_005883655.1 Betaproteobacteria bacterium
ATCGCGCTACAAGGGCAAGCCTTCTCTCAACATCGGCGTCATCAAGCAGGCGGTCGCGAATCCGCTGGAGCTCTCGAACGCGGTGCGGGCCGAGGTCGAGCAGATGAACGCTTCGCTGCCGCCGGGCATGAAGCTGATCGTCTCCTACGACACCTCGGTTTTCATCGACCGCTCGATCGGGTCGGTGTTCGAGACCATAGTCGAGGCGATCCTGTTGGTGGTACTGGTGATCTTTTTCTTCCTGCGCAGCCTCCGTGCGACGCTCATCCCGCTGGTGACCATACCCGTGGCGCTGGTGGGCGCATTCGGGCTGATGTACGCGTTCGGATTCACCATCAATACGCTGACCTTGCTGGCGATGGTGCTGGCGATAGGGCTGGTCGTCGACGACGCGATCGTCATGTTGGAAAACATCTTTCGCCATGTCGAGGAAGGCATACCGCGGAAGCAAGCTGCGATTCAGGGCGCGCAGGAGATCGGCTTCGCGGTGATCGCGATGACCCTGACGCTGACTTCGGTGTTCGCGCCGCTGGCGTTCGCCACCGGACGCACCGGGCGCCTGTTCATCGAATTCGCGCTGACGCTGGCTGGCGCCGTGCTCGTCTCGGGGTTCGTCGCGCTGACGCTCTCACCGATGATGTGCTCGCTGTTGCTGCGCCACGAGGAAAAGCACTCCTGGCTCTACAATGCGATCGAGCGCTTTCTGCAGGCGATGACCAGCGGCTATCGTCGCGCGCTGACGGCGATGCTACACGCGCGATGGATCATCGTGCTGGTGTGGCTCGCGGTAGCGGGCGTGGGCGCGGTGTTTTTCATGGTGCTCAAATCGGAGCTCGCGCCGCTGGAGGATCGTGGCGTCATTCTCGGCCTGGTGTCCGCGCCGCAGGGTTCGACGCCGCAGTACACCGCCGATCAGCTAAAGCCGATCGAGGCGTATTACGCAACCATACCCGAAGCGGCGGCCTACATCGCGATCGCCGGCTTTCCCACCGTCGTCGATGGCGTCGCGGTGCTGCGGCTGAAGGCCTGGGAAGAGCGCGACAAGAAGCAGCAAAAAATCACCGAGGAATTGCGCCCCAAGCTGGCCTCGATTCCCGGCGCGCTCGCCTTTCCGGTCAACCCGCCATCGCTCGGGCAACCGTTCCGATCGACGCCGGTCGAGTACGTGATCATGTCGCAGGTACCCTACGCCGACCTGCAGCGCGTCGTCGACCGCTTCCTGAACGAGGCGCAGAAGTATCCGGGTGTGCAGAACCTGCAGACAGACCTGCGCCTCAACACGCCGGAGGTGCGGGTCACGATCAACCGAGACAAGCTCTCCGACGTCGGGAGCGCGGTGGATACCGTCGGCAGAACGCTCGAGACCATGCTCGGCGGGCGGCAGGTCACCCGCTTCAAGAAGGACGGCGAGCAGTACGACGTGATCGTGCAGGTCGCGCCGGTCGATCGCTCGACGCCGGCGGACATCAGCGACAGCTATGTACGCGCGCGCGACGGAAGCATGGTCCAGCTTTCGAACCTGGTTGATGTCCGCGAAGGCGTCTCGCCGCAATCGCTCAATCACTTCAATCGACTTCGCGCGGTCAAGGTCACCGGTACGCTCGCGCCGGGGTACGCCGTCGGAGAGGCGCTCAAGGCAATGGACGATGCCGCCAAGCGCGCCTTGCCTGCTACCGCGCAAACCGACCTCGATGGCCAGTCGCGCGAATTTCGCAAGTCGGGCGGCGAGATCTACTTCACGTTTGTGCTCGCGCTGATGTTCATCTACCTAGTGCTGGCGGCGCAGTTCGAGAGCTTCCGCAGCCCGTTCGTGATCATGCTGTCGGTGCCGCTGTCGATGACCGGGGCGCTGCTCACGCTTTGGCTGGCCGGAGGCACGCTCAACATCTACAGCCAGGTTGGATTGGTCACGCTGGTTGGTCTTATTACCAAGCACGGAATTCTGATCGTCGAGTTTTCGAACCAGTTACGAGCCAAGGGCGAGACCGTCGTCGATGCCGTGGTCGACGCGGCAACGCTGCGCCTGCGGCCGATCCTGATGACCACCGGCGCGATGGTCCTCGGCGCGGTGCCGCTTGCCTTGGCCCGGGGCGCCGGCGCGGAGTCCCGTACCCAGATCGGCTGGGTGATCGTCGGCGGGATGGCGTTCGGCACGTTGCTGACGCTGTTCGTCGTCCCGACCGCCTATACGCTTCTCGCCAGGCGCAGCCCGGCGCGCTCTGTTGCGCACGGCAAAGATACCCTCGCGGAGCAGCATCCACAGGCCGGGCCCGCAGAATAGTAGTAGTTTCGCAACTCGTAAATTGCGCAGCATCGAGTCACCGCGCGTGCGCCGTTTGCAATAGAATCGTCACCCAGGCAGCACACAATCATAATTTCGTTCCGGAGGAGGAAACAATGAAGAATCACCGATCGACCATCGTGCGTGCCGTGCTCGCCGCCGCGCTGTTTGGCCTTGCTGCACAGGCGCAGGCCGTCACCGAGATCCAGTGGTGGCATGCGATGACTGGCGCCAACAACGATCGCGTCAATGCTCTGGCCAAGCGCTTCAGCGACAGCCAGAGCGACTATAAGGTCACGGCGGTCTACAAGGGCAGTTATCCGGAAGCGATGGCGGGGGCGATCGCCGCGTACCGCGCGGGCAATGCGCCGGCCCTGTTGCAGGTGTTCGAGGTCGGAACCGGGACGATGATGGCGGCCAAGGGCGCGATCAAGCCGGTGTACGAGGTGATGGCCGAAGCGGGCGAGCCGTTCGATCCG
>VBDA01000395.1 GCA_005883655.1 Betaproteobacteria bacterium
GACACAAAAAAAAGGCTGGCATTCGTTGCCGACCAGTACATCAATGCCATTGCCCCGTCGAATTATCTCGCGACCAATCCCGACGCCTTGCGGCTCGCGCTTGATTCGGGCGGCGCCTCGATTGTCCAAGGGGCGTCGAACCTGATCGCCGACGCGCAGCGTGGCCGGATCGCCATGACCGACGAGACCGCATTCGAGGTAGGGCGCAATCTGGCGACGACGCCGGGCAGCGTCGTTTTCAAGAACGAGTTGATCGAGCTGATCCAGTACGCGCCGACGACGCCTACCGTATTCAGGCGTCCGCTGCTCATCGTCCCGCCGTGCATCAACAAGTACTACATCCTCGACCTGGGGCCGGAGAATTCCTTCGTTCGATACGCGGTTGCGCAGGGCCATACCGTATTCATGATTTCCTGGCGCAACATTCCAGCCGAGCTCGGGAACCTTACCTGGGACGACTACCTGGAACGCGGCGCGCTTGCGGCGATCGATGTCGCGCGCGAGATCGCATCGAGCAAAACCATCAACACGGTAGGATTTTGCGTCGGCGGCACGCTGCTCGCGTGTGCGCTCGCCGTGCTGGCGGCGCGCCACACGTCACACGTCGCGAGCGCTACTTTGCTGACGACGATGCTCGACTTCGCGGATCCCGGCGATATCGGCGTCTACATCTCGCGCGATTCGCTCGCCGCGCGTGAGCGAGCGCTCCTTGCCGGAGCCAGGATTCAAGGGAGTGAATTGGCCAGCGCGTTCGCGAGCCTGCGGCCGAACGAGCTGGTGTGGAATTACGTGGTCGGCAACTACCTCAAGGGTCAGACGCCTCCCGCTTTCGATCTCCTCTACTGGAACAGCGATTCCGCCAACCTTCCCGGTCCCATGTATTTTTCCTACGTGCGCGACATGTATCTCAATAATCGTCTGCGCGAGTCCGGGGCATTGACCATGTCCGGCCAGGCGATCGATCTACGACGCATCTCGGTGCCTACGTATGTCCTGGCGACGCACGATGATCATATTGTTCCATGGCGATCGGCGTACAAGACGATCGGGCTTTTGGGCGGCGACCTGACTTTCGTCCTTGGCGCGTCGGGACACATTGCCGGCGTCGTCAATCCGCCGCAAAAGCATCGCCGCAACTTCTGGACCAACGAGCTGCTTACCGACGACGCAGACGATTGGCTCTCTCGCGCGGCGATGCATCCAGGAAGCTGGTGGCCGCATTGGTCGGCGTGGCAATCCAAACACGGTGGGCCGCGGCGGCCGGCGCCGGCGAGCGCGGGCAGCGATAGGCATCGAGCGCTGGCTCCGGCGCCAGGGAGCTACGTTTCCGAACGGGTCGCTTGAGGAGTACGCCGCGCAAGCATCGGCTCTTCCGGATCGAGATGCGGCGGCAGGACTCCTGCGTTAAAATGCAGGCATTATTGTCCGGCTCGCTGTCCTGCAAGCCGGTCGTCGTAACTATCCTCTTGTGGAGAATCCAGTGACCGACATCGTCATCGTCGCCGCAACGCGGACCGCCATCGGCAAATTCGGCGGCGCGCTCGCGAAAATCCCTGCGCCCGAATTGGGCGCTACCGTGATTCGCGAGCTGCTCGCTCGCGCCAAGCTGAAACCCGATCAGATTTCCGAAGTGATCCTGGGCCAGGTGCTCGCTGCCGGCAGCGGTCAAAACCCGGCGCGCCAGGCGCTGATCAAAGCCGGGCTGCCGGCCGCAATTCCGGCGATGACCATTAACAAGGTCTGCGGGTCAGGACTCAAAGCGGTCATGCTCGCGGCGCAGGCTTTGCGCTGCGGCGATGCCGACATCGTCATTGCGGGCGGGCAGGAGAACATGAGCGCCGCTCCCCACGTGCTGCCCGGATCGCGCGATGGATTCAGGATGGGCGACGCCAAGCTCGTCGATACGATGATCGTTGACGGTCTGTGGGATGTCTTCAATCAGTATCACATGGGGACCACCGCGGAAAATGTCGCCAAACAGTACGGTATTTCTCGGGCTCAGCAGGACGAATTCTCGGTCGCGAGCCAGAACAAGGCCGAAGCCGCGCAGAAAGCGGGAATGTTCAAGGACGAGATCGTCCCGGTGATGATTCCTCAGCGCAAGGGCGATCCACTCGCCTTCGCCGCCGACGAATTCATCAAGGCGGGGACCACGCTGGAGTCGATCAGCGGCTTGCGGCCTGCATTTGCCAAGGACGGATCGGTGACTGCCGCCAACGCATCGGGCATCAACGACGGTGCGGCCGGGGTCGTGGTCATGAGCGCCGAACGCGCGGCGAAGCTCGGTCTCAAGCCTATAGCGAAGATCAAGGCGTTCGCGTCTTCCGGGGTCGACCCATCTATCATGGGGATGGGGCCGGTGTCTGCCTCGCGGCGCTGTCTCGAAAAGGCGGGCTGGAAGCCGGCAGACCTCGATCTCATGGAAATCAACGAGGCGTTCGCGGCGCAGGCTTGCGCGGTCAACAAGGAAATGGGTTGGGACACGAGCAAGATCAACGTCAATGGCGGCGCGATTGCGCTCGGCCACCCGATCGGGGCATCAGGGTGCCGCGTCCTGGTGACGTTGCTCTACGGGATGGCGCGGCGCGATGCCAAGAAAGGTCTCGCATCGCTTTGCATCGGCGGCGGCATGGGGGTCGCGATGGCTGTGGAAAGGTAAGCCCGAGCTACGCGGGCCACCTGGCTGGAAGTAAATAAGGGAACTGTGGGTTCCATCGTTTGCACTGAGGAGGATGACAAAAATGGCACAAGACAAACATCGCGTCGCATTGGTGACCGGCGGCATGGGAGGCCTCGGCGAAGCCATTTGCATGAAGCTCGCAGTACTCGGCAACACGGTGGTCACCACCCACTCTCCGGGCAATGCGAAGGCGCACGATTGGCTCGAGTCGATGAAAAAGGCAGGGTTCAAGTTCCACGCCTATCCGTGCGACGTCGTCGACTGGGACTCATGTGTCGCCTGCGTTACCCAGGTAGCGAAGGACGTCGGCGCGGTCGACGTGCTGGTCAACAACGCCGGCATCACCCGCGACATGACCTTCAAAAAAATGGATAAGGCAAACTGGGACGCGGTGATCAGAACCAATCTCGACTCCTGCTTCAACATGACCAAGCAGGTATGCGACGGCATGGTGGACCGCGGGTGGGGCCGGATCATCAACATTGCATCGGTCAACGGCCAGAAGGGCGCGTTCGGGCAGACCAACTATTCGGCGGCCAAGGCGGGGATGCACGGATTCACGAAGGCGCTGGCGCTCGAGATCGCAAAAAAAGGCGTGACCGTGAATACCATTTCCCCCGGCTACATCGGCACCAAGATGGTCATGGCGATTCCACAGGAAGTGCTGGAGTCCAAGATCGTGCCGCAAATTCCAACCGGACGTTTGGGCAAGCCCGACGAAGTCGCCGGCTTGGTCGCGTATCTCACGTCCGAGGAAGCTGCGTTCGTCACCGGAGCCAACATTGCCATCAACGGCGGCCAGCATATGTTCTAGGTTGTGGCTCTAACCTGTTCTGACGGGAGTCTGAACGACGAGAGACTTGCAAAAAAAGCCCCGGCATTGCTGCCGGGGCGAGGCTGTATCATTTAGGAGGAGGAAAATGATACAGAACTACAGGAGTCATCAGTTCCGATGTTGGGACCGCAGCCGGGGATTCAAGTTCCCGGCGGTTACCCGTTATCTAACGCTTACGCAGCCTTGCGACCCTTGGTCGCTGCCTTGGTTGTCGCCTTGGCGACGTTGGCAGCGTTGGCGCTCGCGGCACGAACCGAGGCGTCGGCGTAGCTCACGACCTGCTTGGTCGCCTTCGTGAACTGGTCGAACGCTGCGGTGGTAGCCGCGACCGTCGACTTCAACGCCGTCACGGCGAAATCGG
>VBDA01000396.1 GCA_005883655.1 Betaproteobacteria bacterium
ACCTTGAAAGCGTGCTCGCGCAGTATGAGATCGAAGACAAGGCCACATTGCGCCAAATCCTCGGCGAGCTCGCGCAGCTCGACATGCTCGACGGCAGCTACGAGGCGGCCCTTGCGCGCGTGGCGCAGATCAAGGCGCTCGAGGACAAGCCTGCCGACAAGTTGCTATCCGGCATCACCTCGCGGGCGATCGTCGCCGGCGTGCATGCCAACCCGGACCGGACCTCGACTGCGTATCGGACCGCGGCCGCGGAATCGATCAAGAGCGAGCTGGCGGCGATGCCTTATGACGTGATCTCCAACCAGGCGAAGGAAATCAAGGCCGGCGCCGGGCTGCTCGGCGAGGGCCGCCTGATCGGCAACGTCCGCGAAGTGCTGCAGCCCTCCGTCGACAAGAACGGCTCGCTGTCGTCCGACCTCGCGCCGGCGCTCGTGCGCATCAAATACACGTACCGTTACATCCTGCCGCTGAAGCCGGCGCTGGTCGATGCCTGGACCACTTACCTTGCCGCGCACAAGGTCGACAGGCCGGACATTTGGGCGACCCGCGCGGTGACCTTGCCTGCCGGCGCCAAATACACGCCCGTGAAAATCGCGGTGTGGGACAGCGGCGTCGACACCAAGCTCTTCCCCAACAACCTCGCGACCGCGAACGGCAGCGTGCCGGTCATCGCGTTCGACCGCTTCTCGGAACCCGCGCACGGCGAGCTGCAGGAGATTCCCAACGCACTGAAGAGCAGGGTCCCGCAGCTCAAGTCTTACCTCAAGGGGTTCTCCGACCTGCAGTCGAACATCGACAGCCCCGAGGCGAGCGAAATCAAGAGCTATATGTCGACGCTCAAGCCGGACGAGTACAAGGCATTCGTCGAGGAGATCGGTTTGACCGGGAACTGGATGCACGGGACCCACGTCGCCGGCATCGCGGTCGCCGGCAATCCCTACGCACGCCTTGTCGTCGGCCGCATCGAATTCGATTGGCACCTGATCCCTGATCCGTGCCCTACCCGCGAGCTCACGCTGCGCGACGCGAAGAACGCCCAGTCCTACGTCGACTTCTTCAAGCAGCAGGGCGTGCGCGTGGTGAACATGAGTTGGGGCGGCAGCGTCAAAGCAATCGAGGACGCGCTTGAGCTCTGCAATATCGGCAAGACGCCCGACGAGCGCAAGGCGATCGCGCGCGACTACTTCGACATCCAGAAGGATGCACTCACCAAGGCCTTCGCAAGCGCGCCCGAGATCCTGTTCGTTACCGCGGCGGGCAACAGCAACCAGAACGCCTCCTTCGTCGAGGACATCCCGGCTGACATCGTGCTGCCGAACTTGCTCACAGTCGGTGCGGTCGACAAGGCGGGAGACGAAGCCTCGTTCACGAGCTATGGCCCGACGGTCAAGGTGCACGCCAACGGCTATCAGGTCGAGAGCGTGATCCCAGGCGGTGAGAAGCTCGCCGAGTCCGGCACGTCGATGGCCTCACCGCAGGTGGTGAACCTGGCTGCGAAGATCCTGACGGTCAATCCAAAACTAATGCCCAACCAGGTGATCGCGCTGATCCGCGACAACGCCGACAAGACGCCTGACGGCCGCCGCACGCTGATCAACCCGAAGAAGACGCTCGCTGCTGCGCAGGCGGCGAAGGCAGGCTGACGCCACCGCTCCCGCGAGACGCTTGTTTCGCCACCGTTGGCCGCCCTTAGTCACGAACGTCGCGCGGCGCTGCCACGCCCGTCATTCAATGTCCCCGCACGGTTACGACTGTCGGCGCACCTTACCCATGCTCAGCGAACGCCTTTTTCGTTCCACGTTGCATCACGCCGACCCGGCGCGGCGGGCGATCGCTGTGGCCAAATTACCGTCGGAATCCGACGAGCTTGCCGTGCTGCTCGCCACGGATCCCGCGCCGGAGGTGCGCATCGCTGCGGCGAACTGTTGCAACAATCTGAGCGTACTCGCCACGGCCTGGGAGAACGAGTCCGATGCGGCCGTGCGTGCTGTGCTCGCGGCGGCATTGGGCACCTTGTTGTCGGAAAGCCCGGATAGCGTTCGAGCAACGGCATTACTGGGCGCCGCCCAATGCACCGATGCGATGCGTGCTCATGTAGCGCGCCGTGCTCCCGATATGGCGCGTCGCCGCAGCGCGATCGCCGCGATTCGCGAGGAAGCCTTACTCGTCGAGCTCGCGCTTACCGCCGAGGACGCAAAGACACGTATGGCAGCCGCCCAGCACGTTTGCACCCCGGACGGGCTGCGCAAGCTCGCCGACGCCGCCAGGAACAAGGATCGCGGCGTGGCCCGGCTGGCGCGGAAACGGCTCGATGCGATCGGGAATCGCGAAGACGACGCGGTCCAAGCGGATGTCATTGTGTCGCAACTGGAGGCGCTGGTGAGCAAACCCGGTGCGATCCTTACGACCGTAATCGAGCTCAATCGCCGCTGGCAAGCGCTGAACTTGAGTGAGGACCCAGCGCGTCTCGCGCGCTGCGAAGCTGCCCGCCAGATGCTGCAGGCGCGCTTTGATCGCGAACATGCAGAGCAGCGGACGCGTATGCAGTTCGAGCACCGGCTGAGCGAATGGTTGGACAGGGAAGGTCCGCCCGCCACGTCGGGTGAATTGGATCTTCTGCGCTGCGAAGTTGCCGCGCTGCGCGCAGAAGGCCAGGACTACGCCGATAGCTCCACACTGACCAGGCTCGACGAGGCGGAGCAGCGCATCGAGCGGTGGGCGCAGGAGCTCCAAGCGCGGGCGGGCGCCGAAGCGCTCGTCGTCGAAGCCGAACAGCTCGCTGCGCGCACATCCATCGATGACGCAAAGCTGCCGGAGCGGTGGCAGGCGCTGGATCAAAGCATTCGAGGTCCCGCGCTGACGCGTCGTTTCGAAGCCGCCCTGAGCG
>VBDA01000397.1 GCA_005883655.1 Betaproteobacteria bacterium
GTCAAAGTCATCCAGGCCAAATGGCAGGCACAGGCGAGGGAGCTGATGCTCCCACAGCGCGACGAGCGCGCGCTGTGGGAGCAATTTCGTGCCGCGTGTGATGCAGTATTTGAAGCGCGTGAGGCTAAACGCCAACAGGAGGAGGTTCTCAAACGTGAAGCACGCAGTGCGCTGGAAAACATCTGCGTGCAGCTAGAGCAACTCGCGCTGGCGACAGATAAGAAAGAGCAAGATCTGGGCCGGGGCCTGCGCGATCTGCAGGCGCAGTGGATGCGCGGGGCGCGTACGTCGGATTCCGCATCGCGGGGCCTGGAATCCCGCTTCACGAACGCAAAGAGGGCGATGGAGGCAGCGCTGTCAGCGCGTGCCCGCGACCGCGAAACGGAAGTATGGCGAACCCTGGCGGCGAAGGAACGCCTGTGCGACGAGCTGGACCGCCGGCTCTGCTCGGGCGAAGGTACCGCAGACGCTGCGGCGGCGCTCGTTGGCGGCACTCCCTGCCGCATGGGAGAAAGCTATGGTCGGCCGGCGCGACGCGGCGCTGCGCGCGCTCGCCGATGAAGCGGTAGCGGCCGCGCACGTGATGCGGATCAAGCGCGGTTCCGAATCGCGTCAGGAAATGCTGCTGGGGTTGGAGCTGCTGTTCGGGCTCGAATCTCCGCCGGAGCTTCAGGCGCAGCGACGTGCGCTGCAGCTGAAACAGCTGCGCGAACGGTTTCAAGGCGCTGCGACGACCGGCGCCAATAGTGCTGGCGATCGCCTCCTCCTTTGGTGC
>VBDA01000398.1 GCA_005883655.1 Betaproteobacteria bacterium
CGGCTTGGCCGCGCTGCCATAGATGAAATCATCAAATGAAGTCACGCTGTCGGCTTTGGTCCAGACGCCGACGGCGCCTGCTCCGACAATGTGCTCGTCGTCCAACTCAATGTACACCTTTCCATCGAGCGCGACCTTGATGTGCTTGCCGCTGAATTCGACGCGCAATGTGTGCCACTGGTTCTTTCCCACGGGAGCATTGACGTATTTGATGGTGTTCCGGTGGCCGTTCTGGGTGTAGTAAAGCGACACGTTGTCCTCGAGCGCGTTGGCGCGGGCGACGTAGTAGTTGTCGCCATCCTTCCACCGCCAGACCAGGCCGCCCGCGGCATCCTCCTTTCCGGAAATCGGCTTGAACTTCACTTCGACCGCACCGTCGGTCAGTGATGCGTCTTTTTTCACGCACCACGGAAACGCGCCGCTTCCCGACTGCTTGAGAACGTTGGGTGCGCTTGGCGCGGTGCCGTCCGTTTCGATAGCCCATTTCGGAGCTCCGCGGCCGGTTACCCCGGCAACCCACCCCGCGGGCAGGGCGCCCACGGGATCCTTGTCGAAGGTGATCGTTTCCGCAGCTACCGGCAACGCCGCGGCCACCAGGAGTGTGGTCAGTCCGGGCGTATTCATGCGGCCTCCAGTCCCTTGGGACCATCGTGAAGCTTGACCTGTCCCTTGATCGCCTTCCACGCGGAGTGACCGCCTGCCATGTAACGTGCGTCGAAGCCGGCCTTGCGCAGCTCAGCGGCGGTGGTGCATCCCACATGAAAGCCGTAGGCGCAGAAAACAACCACCGGCTCGGTCTTGGAGAGCTCACCCATCCAATCATTCAGACGCTCC
>VBDA01000399.1 GCA_005883655.1 Betaproteobacteria bacterium
GGTCCTGCGTTCCCCCTGCATGGGATCATACGACGCACTACGTTGATTTGCAACTCCTCGGTCGACCCTGGTTGCTACCTTGCGTCTGCATCGGCGGGCACCTCACCGAGCCGAATGAGCAAAAGACACAGCAGTCGCCTGGCTCGGGGCGCAGCAACGCTTTGCACTCCCCGCACTCGTAGTAGAACTGGCATGCGTCGGTGGGCATGGTCTCCCGTTTGGCGAAGCCGCACTGCGGGCAGGTGATAACCGAATCGGCTTCAAATGCTCTCATCGAACCTTACTTGCGCACCGACGAGGGGAAGCCTGCGTTGGTAGTGGCCTTGATCAGCGCCGCAGGCGTCACCTTGTCCGGGTCAAACGTCACCGTGGCGGTTTTGTGTTCAAAATCAATCTTGGCTTCGGTGACACCGGTCACGCCTTCAAGCGATTTTTTCACGGTAATCGGGCATAGCTCGCAGTACATGTTCTGCACGTCGAGCGTAGCTGTTTTCGGGACAGCGGCAAATGCCGCGCACGCGAACAATACGGCTATGGAGGTAACGATAATTCTGCGCATGACAATCCCTTCTTCAGAAAAAGAACGGGACGACCAGTGGGACGGCCAGCAAAACAAGCAACAGAACAGCAACGATCCAGAAAATCGCGCGCTGGCGCGCGATGACGGACGAGTCGGCGCAGGCCGCATCGGGTACGCACGTCTGCGGCACCAGATAGAGCTTTCGAAACGCAAGCGCGAGGAACAAAAGTGTTACCCCGATCAGCGCGGGTCGATAGGGTTCCAGGGCGGTGAGATTGGCAATCCACGCGCCGCCAATCCCAAGCGACAATAGGAGTAGCGGTGCGACGCAACACAAGGAAGCGCCGACGGCCGCCAGCGAGCCGGCGATGAGTGAGGATCTGCTGCTGAGCGAAGCCATCTCCATATTCTATTCAGATCATTGACCCTGGAGAGGATAAAAGCCGTACCATGGTACAGAGTCAAGATTCATACCAAACGGGCGAGGATATTCGTGTCAATCCGAGCGACCGAGCTGTCGATAGGCGCCTTGGCCAAGGATGCCGGGGTGAACGTCGAGACTATCCGCTACTACCAGCGACGCGGCTTGCTCGACAAGCCTTACAAACCGCAGGGCGGGCACCGCAGGTATGCGCCTGCGTCGGTCAAGCGCGTGTGGTTCATCAAGCGAGCCCAGCAGCTAGGATTTACGTTGGAAGAAGTAAAAGCTCTTCTCCGCCTGGAGGATGGCCAGAGCTGCGGCGAAACGCGGGCGCTCGCCGAGCAAAAGGTCGCTCTGATCGAAAGCCGGCTCGCATCACTCAATCGTATGCATCGTCTCCTCGAGAACCTGATAGAAGCGTGTCGCAAAGGGAAGCGGCCGCGATCGTGTCCCATTATCGCGACACTTTCCGCGGAGCCGTGAGCTCGCGCTTTTCAGCGGCCGGGACCCTGCGCGCACGGTTGAAGAACGATATGCCCAGCATCCCCTGGCGTAGCGGAGCGCTTGCGGGGATCGCCGCCGGCGTGGTCGCAACTCTCGTCCAGATCGCCTTGTGGTGGGCTTCATCGCACCCATTACCAGAGATTCTGTTCCGGGACGCGCGTCTCACCGCTGCCATCGTCATGGGGCGCGAGGCGTTGCCGCCGCCCGCGACATTTGCCTGGTCGATCAT
>VBDA01000400.1 GCA_005883655.1 Betaproteobacteria bacterium
ATCGAAGAAACCGAAACCGCGTACCAGCTAACCGCCGACCTGCCGGGACTGGAGAAGAGCGATATCGCGATCGACCTGCACGAGAACATCCTGACCATTTCGGCCGAGCGCAAGGAAGAGCGGGGCACCGACGGGCGCCTTCTGTGGCACGAACGTCCGACAGGAAAGCTTTCGCGGACGGTTCAGTTGCCGCAGGCGGTTGACGCGGATGCCGTCAAAGCAACCTACGTCAACGGCATGCTGCAACTGACGATGCAGAAGCTGGCGGCGACGAAGACCAGAAAGATAAGTGTGGCCTAGACCTGAGGGCAACGGGGTGCGGCCACGAGCCGCCCCCGTCGAGTTCAGCAACATCCTCGCAACATATCTTCGTGCAAACTCACCAGGCAAGGCGAGGCTGATAACGGAAGACGCGCGCCTGCGCCAAGCACGCCTTCCCTGACGATGTCGCTTTCCGAAGCCCTGGCTGCGTGACAGCGGAATGGCAATGCGAGCCGCCGGTGTAAAATCGTTGCAGGCCCTTGTCGGAGGCATTGCATGAGCAAGTACCCTGTGAAGCTCGCGGAGCGAAACCGTGCGCACCCCGTTCGCAAGACGAAGCGCGATGCAGTCGAGGTACTCGCGCCGGCTTCCCGCAGTCATTCATTCCTGAGCTTCCGCTATTCGTACACCGAGATGTCGGTGCTCGGCGGCAAGACGCACGTGAAGTCCAGAAACGCCCGTTTCGAGGACGGCAAGCTCACCTCGGAAACGTTCGAGGGTGAGCTCGATCGAACTGCCTACGATCGAGCGGTGAGCGAGGCCCAGCGCCAGATCGGCGATCAGATGGCGCAATTTTTCAAAGCGCTCACGTTGTTCCTGCCGTTTTCGCGGACCCACCGTTCCGGCCGCGACTGATCGCGCCGCGTGCGTTCGACGCAACTTACGCGGGATTCGTAGCCGAAGCGATCCAAGTCGAGCCGTTGAGGCTCACGCGGCCATCCGGCGCCGCGAGCGGGGCGAGAGCGCCCTCGACCGCATCGAGAATGATAGGCAGATGCTCGGCGCCCACCTCGCGCACCAAGCGGGAGACGGGCCCGACCTGCACCACACTCTCGGCGGCGGAGCGCGGCGTCCCACCGAGAGCAATCGCCGCATCGAAGCGTTGCACGTCGACGTCGCCGAAGCCGGCGCCGGACAGGATGGCGCGCAGCCTTTGCTCGTCGGCGAACGCAAACGGTCCGGGCGCATCCGGATCGGCTGGCGCTGGCGTGATGCCCATCGCCGCGCGCGCGGCCGAGAGCGGTGTCATCGCCCACGGGTTGTCGCGCGGCGTTCGCCAGCAGACGAACACGCACCGGCCACCCGCTCGGAGGGACTTGCGCAAATGGCTGAAGGCCGCGGTGGGTTGGCTAAAGAACATCACGCCAAAACGCGAGAACAACAAATCGGTGTTTGACGGAAGCGCAGCCTCGGATGCGTCGCCGTCGCGAAAGGTGAGGTGTGCACAATTCGCCAGCGCGCCACGTGAGCGAGCAACCGCCAGCATCGGCTGCGACACGTCGATGCCGAGGACCGCGCCTGCCGCACCGACCATCCTCGCAATTTCGATCGCGGTGTCGCCGCACCCGCAACCGATGTCGATCGCCCGCTCTCCCGGTTGCGCCGCTGCAGCCTCGAGCGCCGCATTGCCGAAGGGCACGACGAGGCGGTCGATCTCTTGCCGCATCGCGACCCACCGTTCGCCCAGCGCGCCGTTCCATTCTGCAATCTGTTCGGAGTTGTCAGCCGGCATGGATCTCCCTCGAAGTGTCATCATTTATTGATACGTCGATCGACATGATACTCACACGCGAGACCATGAAACGGACGGCGCGGCCGGTAGGAAAGATCGTCGAGAGCTCCATTCCGGCGCGGCTCGACGCTTTGCCCTGGTCGCATTTTCATACACTGGTGATCGTCGCGCTCGGAATCACCTGGGTGCTCGACGGGCTCGAAGTGACGCTCGCCGGCGCCGTGTCGGGAGCGCTGAAAGCAAGTCCGTCGTTGCAGCTCAGCGACGCACAGGTTGGACTTTCGGCAAGCTCATACCTCACCGGTGCCGTGCTGGGCGCGCTTCTGTTTGGTTGGCTCACGGACCGGTTCGGACGCAAGCGCCTTTTCTTCGTCACGCTCGGCGTGTATGTCCTCGCGACGGGAGCAACCGCGCTTTCCACTGATTTCGCTACCTTCGCGCTGTTCCGCTTCCTGACCGGCGCCGGCATAGGCGGCGAATACTCGGCGATCAATTCGGCAATCCAGGAGCTGATCCCGGCACGCTACCGCGGTCGCACCGACCTCGGCGTCAACGGAAGCTTCTGGGTAGGCGCCGCACTCGGCGCGATCGGCTCGAGCCTGCTATTGCAGCCTGGACGACTTCCTCCCGACATCGGCTGGCGACTGGCATTCGGATTGGGTGCGGTGCTTGGCCTGGGAATCCTCTTCCTGAGGCGGTATCTGCCGGAAAGCCCGCGCTGGCTGTTGCTGCACGGACGGACGGAAGAAGCCGAAAGCGTCGCCGTCGCCGTGGAGCGCGACGTGCGCGGCCGCATAACCGCATCGGAGTTGCTGCCGCGGCTGCGGCTAAAGATTCGCGCCCGCACGGTGAGCTTTGTAGATCTCGGCATGAGCCTCTTTCGGCATTACCCGCGCCGAGCGGTGCTTGGTCTCGTGCTAATGACCTCGCAGGCTTTTTGCTACAACGCAATCTTCTTCACCTATGCGCTGGTGCTGGGTCGCTTCTATGCCGTGCCGCCGGAGGACGTGGGGCTCTACCTGCTGCCGTTCGCCGTGAGCAACTTCTTGGGTCCTCTCGTTCTCGGCCGCTATCTCGGGTTTGCTGCTCTGCCTTACGGCCATCCTCTTCGTCGCCGGCCTGTTGAGCGCCACGACTCAGACGTTGGCGTGGACGCTGGTGTTCTTCTTCGCCTCCGCCGCGGCGAGCTCGGCCTACCTCGTGGTCAGCGAAAGCTTTCCGGTCGAGGTGCGAGCCTTGTCCATCGCGTTCTTTTACGCATTGGGCACGGCGATCGGCGGGATCGGTGCACCGTGGTTGTTCGGAGCGCTCATCGGAACGGGGGAGCCGGTGGCGATCGCGTGGGGCTATGCACTGGGTGCGCTGCTGATGCTGGCAGCGGCCGCCGTCGCTCTGTGGCTCGGAGTGGCGGCCGAGCGAAAGTCACTCGAGGAGGTTGCTCGGCCGCTATCAAGTGTGGACTGCGCCGAGTAGGCAGAAGTTGTGCTGCTCAAGTGAAACAAAACGGTATGTTTGCATTACCGGGACGAGCTCGCAGCGTGAATATTCCACAACGCAGTCGATTGACGACATCCGAGGGCGGGTCTACGCTTGCCGTACCTACAACGTCTCGAGGAGAGGACACAATGACAAGCACAACGGCAGTTATGACAGTAGGAAGGGCGGTTCGCCCGCGCGGATTCACGCTGATCGAGCTGCTGGTGGTGATCGCGATCATCGCGATCCTGATCGGCCTGCTGCTTCCTGCCGTGCAGAAGGTGCGCGAGGCGGCTATGAATGCGGCTCAATTCCACCGCCTGCAGGACGTTGCGGCACAAGTCCTTCACGATACGGCTGGCGAGAATTGCGATGGCGACAACTGCACCATAAACTGTTTAGGCAGAGAAGTGATCTGCTCTCCTCTTGTCGCCGCGCTGCAAAACGCGAAGACAATAGTCTCGACCGTGGTGAATGATCACGTTGCGCCCACGAGCGAGCTAGTCGACCAGACTCTGCAAGGCTTGCAGCTCGGCGAAGCAGCCCTGCGGCTCGACCTGGGTGCGCTCAAGAACCCGGCGTCATCGCACGAGCCCGGAGAGCTGGAGGCGTATCTCGAGCTGAAGCACAGTCTCACCACGTTGCTTGCCCATACCGAGCAACTGGAAGCTCACGTCGGACATTTACAAAAGTTGCTGGCGGCGCACCCCGGCGGCGCTAACTGAAAACAGGCGCGGCCTGATGGCCGCGCAACGGCGCGTTGAGTTCGTGACGCCTGCCAGGCGCAGGACCTAGCAGTTTCGGACCTTGAACTCGACGCGCCGATCCAGCGCGTCGCGGAGATCGTCGGTGCCGGATCCGACAAGGTTCTCGCGGAAGCCCACGCCAACCGACAGCAGGCGGCCTGCAGTCTCGGCTGCCTGAGCCTCGATCCGGCGCTGGATTGCGATGGCTCTGTCCTTCGAGAGCTTGTCGTTGTACTGCTCAGCTCCCGTGTGGCTGGTGTGACCGACGATAGTGAGACAGGCTTTGGAAGCCGCGACTTCGCGCGCAACCAGGCGCAGCCACATGCTGTAGGGGCCGCTGACCTTCGGGTCGGCCAGGAAATCCAGAGAGCCGGGACGGAACAGAAATTTGACCGAGAGACTGTTGGTCGCAAGACCGAGAGAAACGATTTTCGCGAATGCTTTTTCAGCCTCGTCGGTGCGCCCGAGTTGGGTATTGGTTAGATAAAGGCCGTTCAGGACGCGCAATTGCTGTCCTTCCGGACGAGCCGCGGCCGACTCGTAATAGCGCAGCGCCTCCGCGTAGTTGCCCGCCTCATAGAGCTTGGAGCCTTCGCCGATCAAAGCGTTGATCGGCAGCCGCGACAGGTAGACTTCGTC
>VBDA01000401.1 GCA_005883655.1 Betaproteobacteria bacterium
CACCCGGATCGACTACCAGCAGCGGGCCCAAGCCGACTATACCCTCGCAGCCATCGGCTATCAGCCTCGCGCCTTCCATCACCGCCGCCGGCGTGGGCATCAGCACCTGATCGAACTCTGCCTGCGCACGATCGATGCCTTTGGCGTGCACGATGCGCTCGATGAACACGCGACGTACCGCGGTGCGTGCAGGTTCAATATCGAGCACGTTGAATTCGGGCATGACGTTGTCGCAGCGAACGACTTCTCTACCGGCGAGCAGCGTCGCGGCTTCGTCGGCCGCATTGCGGTTGCCGGCCAGCACGACCGGGCAGACGAGCGCGCTGCTACCAAGCGCGGCCGCGTTGTACAGGATGACTTCACTGTTGCCGCCATCGGTGCCGCCGGCGAGCAGCAGAATGTCGGGAGCAAGCGCGACGATGTGCTCGACGTCGGCCCGCGTCAGGCGATTGGCGAAGGTGCCCACCAGCCGCGCGCCGGCGCCAAGCGCGGCTCGGCGGGCGGCTTCCGCGGTAAGCTCGCGCACCAGGCCGACGGTCACCATGCGCAAGCCGCCGGCAGCGCTGCTGGAGGCGAGCCGGTATTTGAAACGGGGAAGATTGCCTAGGCGTTTTTCCAGATCGGCCAGAGCGGCCTTCATCCCGACCATGATGTCGGAGGTCACCGTCGACGGACCCTGGCCGGAGCCGAGGATGCGACAACGTCATGCCCGAATTCAACGTGCTCGATATTGAACCTGCACGCACCGCGATACGTCGCGTGTTCATCGAGCGCATCGTGCACGCCAAAGGCATCGATCGTGCGCAGGCAGAGTTCGATCAGGTGCTGATGCCCACGCCGGCGGCGGTGATGGAAGGCGCGAGGCTGATAGCCGATGGCTGCGAGGGTATAGTCGGCTTGGGCCCGCTGCTGGTAGTCGATCCGGGTGGCGCAACCACCGATGTGCATTCCGTGGCAGATGGCGAGGCCTCGGTTGCGGGTGTCATCCCGCAAGGACTGCCCGAATCCCGGATCAAGCGCACGGTCGAAGGTGATCTGGGTATGCGCCATAACGCCGCGACGATTGTCGAATCCATCGGGCTCGAATCCATTGCCGCCAACGCGAGGCTTGCGCCAACGCGGGTTTCGAAGCTGCTCGATGAAATCACGCGTGACGCCGAGCGCCTTCCACAGAGTGCCGATGAGATCGCGCTCGATCAGGCGCTCGTATGCGCCGCGGTGCAGCAGGCTGTGGCGCGTCATTGCGGCACGATCGCGACGGTGTATACCGCCACGGGTCCGGCCACCGTGCAATACGGCAAGGACCTGTCGAGCGTCGCCGCCGTCGTCGGTACTGGCGGCGCGCTGGTGCACAGCCGCGATCCCTATGCCGTGCTAACGATGACGCTCGCTTCTTCCGCCGAGCCGCTGTCGTTGCGTCCGCGGACGCCTAAGTTCCTGCTCGACCGTGAATACCTGCTCTATGCCTGCGGGCTGCTCGCGTCCGTCGAGCCGCAGGCTGCTCTCGAGCTCGCCCTGGCTCATCTCGAGCCGATCAATAGTGAAACGCATCATGAACGCACCCGCAGCGCCTGAGGTCACCCGTTCGCCACTGTCCGAGGCACGCATCGCCGATGATGTGTTCCGGCAAATGCGCGCGGCCAACCTCGCGCGCTGGCCCTCTGGCGCAGACGTCGATTTCGATCGTGCGGTCGAGCTGCACAAAAGTCTGCCGAGGCATAAGCAGCTCGGCTGGGTCATGCGCCAGGCAGTGGCCGAGCGGCGCTGCCTGACCCAGCCGCGCGGCGGCTTCGGCACCTTCGACATGCATCGCGCGCTCATGGTTACGCTAGACAAGGAGGGCCTCGCCGACATTGTCCCCACCACCACCGACAGCTATACGCGCAACGAGCACTGGGAGCTGGCGCAAAAAGGAATCGAGGAATCCGAGCGCCTCGGCCGCTCCATGCTGAACGGCTATCCGATGGTCAATTATGGCGTGGCGCGCGCCCGGCAGCTGATCGAGGCCATCGACAAGCCCGCCATCATGCTCACCGGCACTACCATGCCGCGACTCACCAGCGAAATCGCGTTCGCCGGCGGTTACTCCAGCTATCTTGGCTCCGGTATCGCCTACACTACTTCGTACATCAAGGAGCTGTCGATCGAAGACGGCATCCGCAACCACCAGTACCTCGATCGGCTGGCGGCGATGTATCACGAGCACGGCGTCGAGCTGCACCGGCGGCAGCCGGGCTTTCTCACCGGCACCAATATCCCGCCGTCGATAGCGATCGTCACCTGCGTGCTCGATTGCCTGCTCGCCGCAGCGCAAGGGGTGAAGAATTACGGTCTGGAAATGGGCGAGACCCTGCACCTGATCCAGGATGCCGCCGCAGTGGCGGCGTGCGGCGAGCTGTGCCAGGAATATCTCGCGAAAAAAGGCTTCGACGATGTTTTCACGCCGGTGACGCTCTTGCACTGGATGAGCGCCTGGCCGCAGGACGAAGCCCAGGCCGCGGCCATCATCAGCTATGGCGGCACCCTCGCCGCCATCAGCGGCGCGGCCAGCGTCACCACCAAGAGCACGCACGAAGCGTTCGGGATCCCGACCGCGCAGGCCAACGCCGAGGGTCTGCGCATGACGCGTATGGCGATCTATCTGGCGCGCCACATCCGCCTCAACGGCCTGCCGGAATACGAGAAGGAAAAGGCATTGATCGAGCGCGAGGTGCGCGCCGTCGTCGACAAGGTCCTGGAGATGGGCGACGGCGACGCTGCGATCGGCACGGTGCGTGCTTTCGAGGCGGGCGTGATGGACATTCCCTGGTCGCCCAACCGCCATTGCAAAAGCCGGGTGCTGCCGGCACGCGATGTCGATGGCTATTTGCGCATCCTCGATCCCGGCCTGATGCCGTTCCCGAGCGAGATCATGGCGGTGCATGAGGAAGGATTGCGCAGGCGTGCCGAGCGCGAGAAGGTCGCCTTCGGCCCGGACCTGGCCGTGCAGAGCGTCTACGAGATTTCCGAGCCGCTCGAAAAATTGCTGCCGGCCATCAGCCGATGAGAAGTCGGACGCTCAACGCCACATCTTGCCGGAACTGTCGAAATGTAAGTACTTCCAACCAACACGGAAAGGCGAAGTACTAGATGCCAGAAATCGTTCCCCGCGCGGTAATTCTTACCGTGTTGATGTGGACCGTTGCCGAGGTTTCGGCGGATTCCCTGGACGACGGCGCCGAATGGCGCATGCCGGCGCGCGATTACGCCAATACGCGATTCAGTCCGCTCGACGAGATTACGCCCTCCAACGCGAGCCAACTCCAGCTTGCGTTCAGCTTTTCGACAGGTGTCGAGAAAGGCCACGAAGCCGCGCCGATCGTGGTCGGCGACACCATGTACGTGGTTACGCCGTACCCCAATTACGTCTTCGCGTTCGATCTCACCAAGCCCGGCGCGAATGTTAAGTGGAAGTTCGATCCCAAGACCAACGCCAGTGCCCAGGGCGTTGCGTGCTGCGATGTTGTCAATCGCGGCGCGGTCTATGCTGAAGGGCGCCTGTTCTTCAACACGCTCGACAACCACGCGATAGCGCTCGAGGCGACGAGCGGAAAGGAGGTTTGGCGCGCGAAGCTTGGAGAGATCCAGCTCGGACAGACCATTACGATGGCGCCGCTCGTGGTGAAGGGCAAGGTGCTCGTCGGCAATAGCGGCGGGGAGTTCGGAATCCGCGGCTGGCTCACGGCGCTCGACGCCGCCACCGGCAAGCAGATGTGGCGCGCTTACAGCACCGGCTCCGACAAGGACGTGCTCATCGGCTCCTCTTTCAAGCCCTTTTACGGTCAGGACCGCGGCAAGGATCTCGGCTTGAAGACTTGGCCATCGGAGGCGTGGAAGATCGGAGGAGGCACCGTCTGGGGCTGGATCTCCTACGACCCGCAACTCGACCTCATCTATTACGGCACCGGGAACCCCGGGCCATGGAATCCCGAGCAGCGGCCGGGAGCCAACAAATGGACGTGCGGCATCTTCGCGCGCCGGCCCGATAACGGCGATGCGATCTGGTTCTACCAATCGAGCCCGCACGACCTGTACGATTACGACGGCATCAATGAAAGCGTGCTCGTCGATCTGTCGATCG
>VBDA01000402.1:0-4147 GCA_005883655.1 Betaproteobacteria bacterium
CGATCAGCGTCCACCCTTACGTGTCCGGGGTTCCGCACCGAATCGCCTACCTCGAGCAACTCTATCGGTACATCCTGGCCAAGCCCGGCGTGCTGCACTGGACCGGCGAGCGGATTCTGGATTGGTATCGTGCCCAATTACCGCCCATCGCGATGAGCGAAGGCGAGCGCCGAAGTTGATTGACAGCACGGAACCCGGGTGTAAGCATCGTTCTGCCTTATGAGGAGGTGATCGGATGAACAGACTCACGACGTGGTTCTCGGCAGGGCTCTTAGCTCTTTCGCTCGCACTCGCTGCTCCCGTGCACGCACAACAGCCGTTGAAGATCGGTTTCGGCATGAGCCTAACCGGTCCGCTTGCCGGCAACGGCAAGGCGGCGTTGATCGCAATGCAAATCTGGGCCGAGGACGTCAACGCCAAGGGCGGGATACTCGGCCGGAAGGTCGAGCTCGTCTATTACGACGACCAGACCAACCCCTCGACGGTGCCGAGCATCTACAACAAGCTGCTCGACGTCGACAAGGTGGATCTGCTTGTGTCGGGCTACGGTACGAACGTCATCGCGCCGGCGATGCCGATCGTGATGCAGCGGAACATGGCCTTCATGGGCCTCTTCGGCCTCAACGTCAACTCGAAATTCAACTACGACCGCTACTTCCAGATCATGCCAGCGGGGCCCGAGCCAGCAATCGGCTGGACGCAAGGCTTTTTCGATACGGCCATGGCTCTCGCACCCAAGCCGCAAACGATTGCCCTCGTCGGCGCGGACGCCGAGTATCCGGCGCTGGCGCTGGAAGGCGCGCGCGCGCAGGCCAAGCGGACGGGGCTGAAGGTGGTCTACGACAAGACCTATCCGCCCAACACGGTCGACTTCTCGCCGATCCTGCGTGCGATTCAGGCGACCAATCCCGATTTGGTTTTTGTCGCCTCCTACCCGCCCGACTCGGCCGGGATGGTGCGCGCGGCGAACGAGGTCGGACTCAAGACGCGGATGTTCGGCGGCGGGATGGTCGGCCCGCAATTCGCGGCGCTGAAGACGCAACTCGGACCGTTGCTAAACGGTATCGTCAACTACGAGACATTCGCGCCCGATGTGGCCGGCAAGTTTCCGTTCCTGGACCAATTCCTGGCCAAATACCAGGGACGCGCCGTCAAGGAAGGCGTCGACCCGCTCGGGTTCTATCTGCCGCCGTATGCCTACGCGATGATGCAGGTGCTGGAGCAATCGATCAAGGCGGTTGGCGCACTCGACCAGGCGAAGCTCGCCGATTACATGCACACCTACGAGTTCGACACCTTTGTCGGCAAGGTTCGCTTCGCCAAGAACGGCGAGTGGGCGGTACCGCGCATGCTGACGGTGCAGTACCACGGGATCGCCGGCAACGACCTCGAGCAGTGGATGAAACCGGGTCACGTCACTGTGCTGGCCCCGGCGAGCTACAAGACCGGTGCGATAATGGCGCCGTATCACGACAACAAGAAATAGAGGCGTAGCGCCTCCGGCGATGGAATTCCCGACGGCGTTGGTGCTCAACGCCATCATCGCCGGGCTGTTGCTCGGCGGTTTCTACGCGGCCGTGAGCGTCGGCATCTCGATCTCGTTCGGGATGCTCGACGTGGTCAACATCGCCCACCCGGCATTCATCATCCTCGGCTCGTACGTCGCCTACATCGTCAACGAACGGATGGGGCTCGACCCGATTGCGGTCTCGGTCGTGCTGTCGCCGCTCTTTTTCGTGCTCGGGTTGCTGCTCTACCGTATCTATTACCTGTGCTTCGAAAAACGCGGTCAGGAGTCGCTGCGTGGACTGGCGTTCTTCTTCGGCATCCTGTTCATCACGGAAGTTGCGCTGGTACTTATCTTCGGCGTCGATTACCGCATGGTGCAGACCGCCTATTCGGAGACGACCTGGAGGCTCGGCCCGGTCGATTTCCCCATGCGCCTGGTGGTGCCGTTCCTGGTGTCGGTGACGATGGTCGTCGGCGTGCAGCTATTCCTCACCCACACGTTCTTCGGCCGCGCCGTGTTGGCGGTGGCGCAGGACCAGCTTGCGCTGCGCCTGATGGGCGTCAATCCGACCCGCGTGAAGGGGCTCGCGTTCGCGCTCTCGATCGCGACCGCCGGCGTGGCGGGCGCATTCCTGATCGTCATCCAGCCGGTTCAACCCGCCCTCGGGCGTGAGTACATCGGTCTCGTGTTCGCGGTGTGCGTGCTCGGCGGCATGGGCTCGATATGGGGGACGCTGCTCGGCGCGTTCGTGCTCGGAATCGCAGAATCATTCACGTCGACGTTCTTCGGCCCCTCGTGGGCGCCGGCGGTGTCGTTCGGGTTGTTGCTGGCGGCGCTCGCGTTCAAGCCTTCCGGACTGCTCGGCCGATGAGCAACCGGACCTTTGCCGCCGCCGCGTTCACGATTGCTCTCGCGATCGTCGTCGCGAGCAGGTTCATCCCCAACGATTACTTCTTCTCCGCGGCGTACACGGTGCTGCAGTTCATCATTCTCGCCACCGCATGGAATATCCTCGGCGGCTACACCGGCTACGTTAACTTCGGCTCGGCGGCGTTCTTCGCCGTGGGAGCCTACAGCACGGTGTTCCTCTACAAGGCGCTGCACCCGCCGCTTCCCGTCATGATCCTGGCGGGCACGCTTGCCGCCGGCGTACTCGGACTCGCGGTCGGATATCTTACGTTGCGCATGCGCGGAGTGTTCTTTGCGATCGCCACGCTCGCCCTTTCGGTCGTGCTGTACACCTTCGTCGTGAATTGGGATTACGTCGGCGGCGCGCGCGGCGCCTATATCCTGCAGCCGCGCGAAGTGCCGTTCGGGCTGCGCCGCTACATACACCTGCTCTACTCGGCGATGGTGCTGATGACGGCGCTGGCGCTTGTCGTCGCCCGCGCGATCGAGACATCGTTCATCGGACGCGGCCTGGCCGCAATACGCGATGACGAGCTCGCCGCGGAATGCGCCGGGGTGCCGACATTGCGGCTGAAGCTCTTTTCCGCGACGGTGAGCGGCGCGCTGATGGGCATGGCGGGGACCACGTTTCCGTTTTATCTGTCATATGTCGAGCCGAGCGCGGCATTCAATCTCTCGTATGCGGTCAACAGCATCGCAATGCCGCTGATCGGCGGCATGATGAGCTGGGTCGGTCCACTGATCGGCGCGGTGCTGCTCGGCACAGTGCAACAAGTCGTCCAAGTAACGATTTCCTCGGCCTGGAACCTGCTCATCGTCGGCGTGTTGCTGGTGCTGTTCGTAACCCTCGCTCCGAATGGGATCATGGGCTGGGTCGACGCATGGCGGCGGCGGAGGAAACGGTGAGCCAACCGCTTCTGCAAGTCTCAGGGGTCACAAAACGCTTCGGCGGGAGACCGCGGAGCGCGGCGCCTCGGCACGTGTGCAGTGGAGCGGGCTCGGGAAGCCGCAAATGATTCCGTCACCAAGGAGCGAACCGCTTCTGCAAGTCTCCGGTGTAACAAAGCGCTTCGGCGGCTTCGTCGCGCTCGAGAGCGTCGATCTTCTCGTTCAGCCGGGCGAGCGACTCGGACTGATCGGCCCGAACGGTTCGGGCAAGAGCACGTTGGTCAACTGCATCGCGGGGACGCTGCGTCCCGAGTCGGGCAGCGTCCGCTTCGAGGGCCGCGACCTCGGCAGGGAAGCTCCGCACCGCCGTGTCCGCCTCGGGCTCGCGCGCAGCTTCCAGATTCCCAGACCGTTCGTCAGCATGTCGGTGCTCGACAATCTGTGCATACCGCTGGAATACGCGGCCAGGCAGCACGTGAAGCTCGGCAAAGGACAGATCTCCGACGAGGCGATGCAAATCCTCGAGCAGGTGGGCTTGGCCGACAAGTCGCACGCGATGTCCCGGGGGCTCACGCAGGTGGACATGAGGAAGCTCGAGCTCGCGCGCGCGATGGCGGCGAAGCCCAAGCTGCTGATCTCCGACGAGGCGATGGCGGGGCTTTCGGCGTCGGAAGTCGACGATATCCTCGTCTTGCTTTCGGGGCTCAAGCAGCAAGGCGTCGCCGTCATCATGATCGAGCACGTGATGCGGGCGGTCATGAAGTTCTCCGAGCGTGTCGCAGTGCTCGTCGCCGGTCGGAAGATCGCCGACGGCGATCCGCAGTCGGTGGTCAGCCGCGA
>VBDA01000402.1:4254-6242 GCA_005883655.1 Betaproteobacteria bacterium
CATGAAATGCATCATGGGTATTGTGCCCTTGAGCGCCGGCCGCATCACCGCGGTGGTCGACGGCGTCGAGCACGATCTTGTCGGCCAGGCTCCCGAGGACATCGTCGATCTCGGCATCGTGCTCGTCCCCGAGGGGCGACGCCTGTTCCCACGCCTCACCGTCGAGGAAAACCTGCTGCTCGGCGCGTATCGACGCACTGCGCGCGCCGCGATCGCGCGCAATCTTGCGTTTTGCTTCGAAACCTTCCCGATGCTGGCCGAGCGCCGCATGCAGCTCGCCGGCAGCATGAGCGGGGGTGAACAGCAGATGCTGACGCTCGCACGGGCGCTGATGACCGCTCCCAGGATCCTGCTGATCGACGAGCCTTCAGTCGGTCTTTCGCCGCTCCTCGTCATCCACATCATCAACCAGATCCGCGAGCTCAAGGAGCGCTATGGTCTGACGGTGCTCATGGCGGAGCAGAATTTTCACCAGGCGATCCGTATCGCCGACCGCGGCTACGTCATCGTTCACGGCAGGATCGAGTATGAAGGCGCCTCGCGCGAGGAGCTCTCCAACAACGACCTGATCCGCAAGCTGTACATGGGGCTGTGACGCGTGCTGGCCGCGGGCGCTTGCGGCCAAGAATGACGCGGACGAAGGGAGCCCCGCGAGGCTCATGCCTCGCGGAGGCCACTCTCTGTATCCGTCAATGGAAGTCTGCGGTGCGTCGGTACTGGATCAGTTGCCGACATTTGAAACGAGTGCGTCGATCATGTCTTGCACCAGATCGGGCAGCAAAATATATCCATTTATGGCGTTGAGCTTGGACGCTCTTATGACCATGTTGAAATACGCGTCGTGGCTCGGATAAAGCGTATGAAGCACGGTTGGATCGATGGGAATCGAATAGCCCCAACGGTTGCAAGCGCCCGGACCGGTGTTCGTCCCGCTGTTGATGCGGGTCGGCACCACCATCTGCGATAGTTGGATGCCTCCTTGCGCCAGGCCCAAGGCATTCCGTACCGGGATGGAAGGGTTTCCAAACGTTGCAATCTGGATGCGAGGCGCAGTCGGGGGGAGAGTGCCGTTCTGTATCCATTGCACCAACTTATCGTAAGCGGAAGCCAATACATAGGTGGTAGGAACGCGGGTTCCGACGGGGTGGATACCACACCCCGCTGGAGGCGGAGGATCCAGATTGGTGGCTTCGGTCGAAACGCCGTTATCGCGCAGCTCGAGCGGCTCGCGGCTGTCGCGCAGGTGCTGGTCGACGTGCGACGTTCCTGCCACTTCCCATGTCCGGAACTTGGTCGTGTCGTTCTGGCGAACGTTGGCCTCGTTGAATCCTGTGACGTCGAATTCGGTCAGCACCTTGAAGACGGGTGTCGAAAGGTCCTGACGGATTCTCTGGCCGATCGTCGAAAGCAACAAGAATCCATCGTACAGATTGGTCAGCGTATGAATCGAATTCAGGTAGATGGCGAGGCGCTGCGAAGATTGCGACTCGCTGGTTGCGATGATCGTCTTCGGCACCAGACCATGCAGGGGATCGACGCCTACCGGCGAGTCGAGAGCCTGTCCCGCCTGCGAATAGATATCGTAGGAAAGCGAGTCGTCGTTCAAGGTGTTGCCCAGGGTCACATCCAATGTACTGTAGCGAGGACTCCACGCTCTTAGGGCATTGACCCCGACCCGCTGAGCGGAAACTCCGACCCAGACGTAGCCGGATCGCATGATGTTTTCCCAATTGAAGAACCAAACGTTCTCCGCGTCGAAGTTGTTGGTTACGTTGTACCACTCGACTAGAACGACCCCGTTGAACTTGCTCGGGTCAGCCGGGCGCCGGACAACCATTCGCGTCTTGTAGGGATTGCCGCTGGAGATGATCGTCCCGGTCGACGATGAGTCCGGATTGGTTTGGTTCGGCGTGTTGTACCGGTTGGCGGTTCCCTGGATGAAAAATTCCTCTTCGACGTAGCCATGACCTGCGAGATCATGGTTCGAG
>VBDA01000403.1 GCA_005883655.1 Betaproteobacteria bacterium
GACGTAGAAGAAGAGTCCTTCCATGATGCAGGCGAATACGATCAGGCTCTTGAGCAACTGCTGATCGCTCTCCGGCGTGCCGGTTTTGAAATCCGGGTCGGTCAGCGTTTCGATGAACGGAATCAGGAACTGGTCCTTGGCCCGGATGCACGGGATCTCGTGATACGCATTGAAAATTTCGCCTTCGTCCAGGCCCAGCGATTCGACAATGTACTGATAGGCGTGGGTATGAATCGCTTCCTCGAACGCCTGGCGCAGCAGGTATTGCCGGCACTCCGGCGCGGTGATGTGGCGATAGGTGCCCAGCACGATGTTGTTGGCGGCGAGCGAATCGGCGGTGACGAAGAAGCCCAGGTTGCGCTTGACGATCAACCGCTCGTCGTCCGTCAATCCGTTGGGGTTCTTCCATAGCTCGATGTCGCGCTGCATGTTGATCTCCTGCGGCATCCAGTGGTTGGCGCACGCGGAGAGGTACTTGTCCCACGCCCATTTGTACTTGAAGGGGACGAGCTGGTTGACGTCGGACTGCGCGTTGATGACGCGCTTGTCCTCGGCGCGCACGCGGTGAAAGCCGTTGGAGAGCGCCTGCGCCTCTACTCCGAGATCGTGCACGGGCTCATTTGACAACTGAGGCGAGAGGATGCCGCCGTAGACGGCCAGCGAGGTCTGTGCGCCGACCGCGTCCGCCGATTCCGGCATCGGGCGCGGCGCCCCGGGTGTCACGAAATCGTCTTCGAAAGTCAGCATACTCATGTCTCGCTTCCTGTCCCGTATCGGCCCGGTACTGTGTTCACGGGCCTTTTACTCCGCACGGTTCACTATCGAACCGGCGGGGATTTTCTTTTGCAATCCCGTACCCTTTTTCCTCGTCGCCCCTAAGTCATTAATGGTTGCTTTTGCTGCTATTTCAAGTCCTTTTTATCGGGAAACGGGCCCTAGCCGCCCTTGGGCGGAAATTCGACGCCGAAGCGTCCTCCTCTCCGCACCGGAGAGGCTCTGGTAAGCACTTCTTCCCGGATTTTCCTAATGCACCTCTTTGAGCCTTTCATAGAGGTAAGCCGGCGCGAAATCTACGCCGTTTTCCCATGCAATGGTCGCGAGTCCGTAATCGAGCACGAACGCCGCGAACCGATCCCGGTCGCGCAGCGATTCGAATTCGTCGCCGTAGAGCTCATCGGCGAGATCGACCACGCCTTTGCGACCGTCGTTGAACTCCAGCCACACCTTGTAATCTCCTAGATACCGCGCATCCACCACATGACATGGAACATGCTCGTACTGGGCCATCAACTGGCTCCTCTCCGTTGGTTGCCAGAACAACGCTGCCATCCTGCACCTGCCGCCCTACACTTGCTTGTGTGCACCGGCCTCAGTTCATACCGCACATTGCACACTTTTCTTCCTGGCATGTCGCTCCGCGAGCATTGCAACCGTTCCTGTCCGGGTCGCGCGGGGCGCTTGTTCGACGCGCGAGGCGGGCTCATTTTGAGGAGCTCTCGCTTCGTTCGCCTGCCATTATTCGTTTGTCCTGTTACTGCGCCTTCTCCGGCGCCTTGCCGGTGTTGATCCACTGTGCCACTGCCGCCATCACCGCGGCCTCGCTGCCGCGGAAGCTATGCGCCGCGCTGCCGCTGCACTCTCTCCTCGCTCCCGGCCTCGGCAACCGCGCATCGTCGACCGTTATCAACGTGTGCCATCTCGCCTGCGCCTCGATGTTGCTGTACGGCAGGCACGCGTCGCGCCGGTGTTGCACCACCAGCACCGGAATCCTGATGCCCGCAAAGCCCCGGGTCGCGAACGCGCCTTGCGCCACCGACATCAGAATTACGCCTGCCAACTTATCCTGTAACGCCGCACCCGCATGCGCGGCTGACCATGAACCGTTGCTCAATCCCAGCAGCCACACCTTTGCGCCCGGGAAGCGCTGCTGCACCACCGTCACCGCCGCGGCGATATCGGCCACGTGCTCGTTGCTGTCCCGCCACTGCTGGTCCATTACCGGCCGGTCCGACGGCTGCGTCAGTATCGCCACCGCGCCGACTTTGTCCGCCAGCTCCTGCCTCGCCATCACCGGCAACGAGCCACCGACCTTCAACTTGCCTGCGTCCGGCCCGTCCGACGTCTTGCCGATCCGGATCTGACCGCTGCCGCCCTCCAACACGATGACGACATTCTTTGCGTCCCGTTGTCCAGCTACCGGCTCACTTCCCATCGCATTTGCCACCTCATTTGCCACCCTTGCCGGCGTCAACACCATCACTTCACTGACGCCTGGCCGCGATTCGATCCTCAGCACCCTCTCTTCCGCCGCCGTCGCCGGCGGCCACATCAGCAGCGCGACGATTCCCCAACCGATCAGCTCACGACCCAGCCGTGCGCTCCTTTACCGGGCCTCATTGCCCACCTTCATGCCGAGATCCGCGCTGCGAGGCGCGACGTGCGCGCACCAGGCAATGATTTCGGCGCGATGCCCGGCGTCGTGCTCGAGCATCATGATCGGGATGTCGCCCAGCGACACCGGTCCGACGCCCTGTTGCACGCCACGCCGCGTCCATTCCGACGGCGTTATGCGCGCCAGCGCCTCGATGTTGTCCTGTCGGGCCCGCGCGAACGCCCTCATGCCGTCGCGCAGCGACTTGCGGCGGTAATTGCGCCGCTGCGCCGCTTCCGCGCCGTCGAAGTCGGGTAGCAGTGCATGGTCTTCGTTCAGCAGCCGCTCGATGCGAACGCCGAATCCTTCGCGCTCCAGATCGGCCAGGTGCCATACCTGCTCGACCGGCGAAAAAACGTCGCCGTCCCGCAGCCGCGCGTCGTCCTCGGAAAGCGCGCCGAAGCGCTCGGCCAGAAACCACAACATCGACGCCAGATTGTCCAGCAGCTGTTGCTGGCCCTTCGGCGGAAGCCGCATGTGTTGCATCGGGTTGCGCGGCGCCGATACGCCTTTGCTTGAGTGGATCATTGGCAAGACTCGCAGGTCGGGTCGCCGATGCCGCAGAACTGCGCTGCCTCGGGCTCCTGAGCGCTGTGGGTGTTGTGAGTTGAGGTCGGCGTCGCGTTCTTGGCCGACATCGCGCGGCCCGCGCCGGCACCGCTTGCCGCGCCCGACGACGACACGGCGTTGAGCTCGCCGCCCTGGCCGGTCGACTTCTCCGCGCTGGTCGCGGCCAGCGTGCGCAGGTAGTACGTGGTCTTCAACCCACGCACCCAGGCGAGCTTGTAGGTCTCGTCGAGCTTCTTGCCCGATGCGCCAGCCATGTAGATGTTGAGCGACTGCGCCTGATCGATCCACTTCTGCCGCCGCGCGCCCGCTTCGACCAGCCACGCCGCGTCGACTTCGAATGCCGTCGCGTACAGGCGGCGAAGGTGCTCGGGCACGCGATCGATCTTGGCCAGCGAGCCGTCGAAATACTTGAGGTCGGAGACCATCACGTCGTCCCACAGGTCGAGCCGCTTCAACTCGGCGACCAGGTGCTCGTTGACCACCGTGAACTCGCCGGAGAGGTTCGACTTGACATAGATGTTCTGGTATTCGGGCTCGATCGACGCGGCGACACCGATGATGTTGGAGATGGTCGCCGTCGGCGCGATGGCCACGCAGTTGGAGTTGCGCATGCCGTGCTCCTTGACGCGCGCACGTAAGGAGCTCCAGTCCATCGCCACCGACTCGTCGACCTCGACGTAGCCACCGCGCTCGTCGCGCAACAGCTTGAGCGAATCCTGCGGCATGATGCCGCGCTCCCACAGGCTGCCCTTGTACGACGCGTAGCGGCCGCGCTCCTCGGCGAGCTCGGTTGACGCCCAGTAAGCGTAGTAGCACACCGCTTCCATCGAGCGGTCGGCAAAGGCCATCGCGCCGTCGGATGCGTACGGATGCTGCAAGAGGTGCAGACAATCCTGGAAGCCCATGATCCCCAGGCCCACCGGACGATGCTTGAGGTTGGCGTTGCGCGCCTTGGCGACGGCGTAATAGTTGATGTCGATCACGTTGTCGAGCATGCGCATGGCGGTCTTGATGGTCGCCTTGAGCTTGTCGTGATCGAGCTCCCACGAGGTCGATTTGTCGGCCTTGTCGCCTTTCTTGACGACCTTCTTCATGTGCGCGAGCAGATTCACCGAGCCAAGGTTGCAGACGGCGATCTCGGTTTCGCTGGTGTTGAGCGTGATCTCGGTGCAGAGGTTCGAGCTGTGGACAGTCCCGACGTGCGACTGCGGCGAGCGCACGTTGCACGCATCCTTGAAGGTGATCCACGGATGCCCGGTCTCGAACAGCATCGACAGCATCTTGCGCCAGAGCTGCACCGCCGGAATCTTCTTCGACAGCTTCAACTCGCCGCGCGCGGCCTTGTCTTCGTAGCGCGTGTACGCTTCCTCGAACTTGCGTCCCCACTTGTCGTGCAGGTCGGGCACGTCGGCGGGGGAGAAAAGCGTCCAGTCGCCGCCTTCCATGACGCGCTTCATGAACAGGTCCGGTATCCAGTTGGCGGTGTTCATGTCGTGCGTGCGACGGCGATCGTCGCCGGTGTTCTTTCGGAGCTCGAGGAACTCCTCGATGTCCAGGTGCCAGGTCTCGAGGTACGAGCAGACCGCGCCCTTGCGCTTGCCGCCCTGGTTCACCGCCACCGCGGTGTCGTTGACGACCTTCAGGAACGGCACCACGCCCTGGCTCTTGCCGTTGGTGCCCTTGATGTGCGAGCCCAGCGCGCGAACGTTGGTCCAGTCGTTGCCCAGCCCCCCGGCGAACTTGGAGAGCAGCGCGTTTTCCTTGATCGCCTCGTAGATGCCGTCGAGATCGTCGGCCACGGTGGTCAGGTAGCACGACGAGAGCTGCGAGCGATGGGTGCCGGAATTGAACAAGGTCGGCGTCGAGCTCATGAAGTCGAAGGTCGACAGCACGTTGTAGAACTCGATGGCACGTCCCTCGCGGTCGACCTCGTTCAGCGCCAGGCCCATCGCAACGCGCATGAAGAACGACTGCGGCAGCTCGAAGCGGCGACCGGCGCCGCTGAACTGCGCGTACTGGTCGATCAGGAAATAGCGGTCGTAGAGCGTCTGCAGGCCGAGGTAGCCGAACTGCAGGTCGCGCTCGGGCTTCAATGCGGCGCCGAGCTTTTGCA
>VBDA01000251.1 GCA_005883655.1 Betaproteobacteria bacterium
TGTCGGGAGCAATGTTGCCGCCCGAGACGGACGCCACGACCACGCAAGACATTACGTGCAGCGCGGTATGCAGGCGCATCAGAGAGTAGCGGCGCTGCCAATCGATCTCTAGTGTGAGCGTCTCTCCGATCTCGGGCCGCGGCATACCCGGTGCCGGGACATGACGCACACTACCGATCGCATCGCCTTTGCGCGTATCCAGGATCGGAATGCGCTCGCCGTTAGCGCGCAGCAGTGCACCCGTGTCACCCGCCTGACCGCCGCCCAAAGGGTAAAAGATCGTGCGGTCGAGCTCGATGCCGAGCTCATGCACCGCAAGGACACGCGCGCTGGCGGTCTTCAAGTAAGCATCGTCGCGGAACAGCAACGCCGTAATCATGGCATCGGTGAGAAACAGCTCGGGAATGCAGATGTTAGCGCTTGCTGTGCTTGAAATCCGAAGACAACGCTGCAGCGGACATGCGTCCGCCTGTTCGCCTGGTCCAGCGACGCGCGGCGTTGGGGACATACGGTCAAAGTCATCGAGTTTGTATCTTGTACGCAACACTGCTCAGCGCCAGCACTATGCAACAGTCTTGCGCGGAGGTACGCTCCGACGATGAATTCCAGGAGGACCATGAATTGGCATGCATCGCCCCGCGTGCGGTTGTCCCTTGCGCTTTTCAGCGCTGTTTTATCGCCTTGCCTCGCCGCGGCATCTTCCGCGATCGCCGATCAGCCGGGCATAGCTGATCTGCCGACATCGTGGGCAGCACTGGCCAACGATTCGGCAATTCGTCCCTCAGAGAATCAGAAGCCTGATTTCTCATCCGACATCGAAGCGCGCAAGAGCTATATCATTCCTGCGCTCGAGATCCTCGGCTTTGAGGTGCTGTTGAACCAGGTCAACCGGCATTCCGGAAACGGCGAGGATTACAAGAGCAACCTGTCGACGATCAGACACAATCTGCACCATAGCTGGGTCGTCGATAGCGACCCGTTCAAGACCAATCAACTTGGCCACCCGTACCAGGGCTCTATGTATCACGGTTTCGCGCGGTCGGCAGGCCTCAGTTACTGGGAATCGTTCGCGTACACGTTCGCCGGCAGCGCGTTGTGGGAGATCGCCGGTGAAAAGACGCCGCCCTCGCGCAACGACCAGGTGGCGAGTGGCGTCGGTGGCAGCTTCCTGGGCGAAGTGCTTTTCCGGCTGTCGAATCTGGTGCTCGAGCATGAGAATATTCCGCCGCTCTGGCGTGAGCTCGGCGCAGCGTTAGTATCTCCGGCGACCGGCCTCAATCGGCTCGCCTTTGGCGATCGATTCAAAACGGTGTTTCCGAGCCACGATCCGGTCTACTACAGCCGCCTTCAGATCGGCTTCAGCGGAAGCTCGCAAAACGAGGCCGGTACTTCTACCACCAAGCTCAAGCGTAACGAGGCACTGGTCGATTACTCCATCGACTACGGCTTGCCCGGAAAGCCCGGATATACCTATACACGTCCGTTCGACTACTTCAGCATTCAGGCGACCGCGTCGAGCGCTAACGGCGCCGAGAACCTCATGACTCGCGGGCTGCTCTTCGGCAAGGATTACGGATTCGGCACAAATTATCGGGGCGTGTGGGGTCTGTACGGCAGCTACGATTACATCGCTCCGCAAACCTTTCGCGTGTCGAGCACTGCGCTATCGCTGGGCACGACCGGACAGTGGTGGCTGTCCGATTCGATCGCGATCCAAGGCACTGCGCTCAGCGGCGTGGGCTACGCAGCAGTCGGGACAACGCGCAGCACCGCGAATAATGATTACCACTACGGGCTTGCGCCGCAGGCGCTCGTTGCCTTGCGTTTTATTTTCGGCGAACGGGCCTCCATCGATCTGACCGGACGCGAATACTTCGTCAGCCGCGTCGGAGCCGCGGCGCGGGGCGGGCACGACAACATTGCACGATTTGATGCGTCGTTCACCATGCGTGTTCATGAGCGGCATGGCATCGCATTGAGGTACCTGTTCAACCGCCGCGATGCGTTCTATCCCGATGTCGGCGACAGCTCGCAGACCAGGGGAACAATCGGCATCTTCTACACCTTCCTCGGGCACGAGCGGTTCGGTGCGGTCGAGTGGCGCTGATGACAATGGATGGGCCGAGAAAATTATCGAGCGGAACGCCTGCTCCTGGCATGAACGAAGTGCCGCGCCGCTGCTCGCGACGCTGAGGATCAAGTGCCGGCAGTCCCTGCGGTGACCATTCCGCCTCTTCGTCTCCACGTCGATCGGGGCGGCGTGGTCCGGGCAGCGGCGCAAGTCCCGTCGCCCAATTTCGACGCGCGACCGGCCGGCGCGAGTATCACTTTGCTGGTGATACACAATATTTCGCTGCCCCCCGGCCAGTTCGGAGGGCCGTGGATCGTCGAGCTGTTCACCAATCGTCTCAACCCGAAAGCGCATCCCTATTTTGCATCCATCGCGAATTTGCGCGTCTCTGCGCATTTTCTGATCCGCCGCGAGGGGACGCTCGCGCAGTTCGTCCCCTGCGCGCTTCGCGCCTGGCATGCGGGCGATTCGTCCTGGCGGGCGCGCCCTAACTGCAACGATTTCTCGATCGGGATCGAGCTTGAGGGAACCGACGATGTGCCGTACGAAGACATCCAATACTGGACGCTGGCGCGCCTGACCCGTGCCTTGCGCCGGCGCTATCCCCTCAAGGACATCGCCGGCCATCGGGATATCGCGCCCAAGCGTAAGACCGACCCCGGACCCGCGTTCGACTGGCCCCGCTACCGCAAACTAATCGCCCCGAAGGGTAATTAGCGCCTTTCCGAGCCTCTTGAAAGAAGCGTGGAATCCGATGTAAAATAATAGGTTATGCACTTTCTGGCTGATTATTTTCCGCTGATCCTGTTCTTCGTCGCCTTCAAGCTGTCCGGGATCTATGTCGCGACCGCGGTGGCGATCGCTGCGTCCGTGATCCAGATCGCATACTTTCGCTGGCGCAGGGGACGGGTGGCGACGATCCACTGGCTGAGCTTGGCGATCATCGCAGTCTTCGGCGGCGCCACGCTTCTCTTGCACGACGAGACCTTCATCAAGTGGAAACCGACCGTTCTGTATTGGCTGTTCGCCGCAACCCTGCTGATCGGCCGTGTGGTATTCCGGCGCAACCTCATATCGGCGCTGCTGAAGGACCTGACGCTACCGGACCCTGTCTGGGCCAGAATCACCTGGGGATGGGTGGCCTTTCTCATCGGAATGGGCGCGGTCAACTTGTACGTGGCAGCGAACTTCACGACCGACACCTGGGTGAACTTCAAGGTTTGGGGCGGCATCGGCTTGTTCATGCTGGCTGCGGTGGGCACTGTCGCATCGGTGGCGCGTTATCTTCCGGAGCAATCATGACCGGAGGAGCGAGCGACCTCGCATCGACGCTCCGCACGCGGCTCTCAGATCTTGCTCCGAGCGCGCTGGAGATTCACGACGACAGCGCGGAGCACGTCGGGCACGCCGGCGCGGCGGGAGGCGGCGGGCACTTTTCACTGCTCATCGTGTCGAATGCGTTCCGCGGGATATCGCGACTGGAACGCCACCAGAAAGTATTGGCGCGGGTCAGCGATCTGTTGCCGCATCCGATTCACGCCCTTTCAATCAAGGCGCTCGCACCTGAAGAGTTTTCCTAAACAGATTCAACTACCACAAGGACTGTCATTTATGCATAAGATCCACCGACTTTTCGCCGCACTTGTGGCGTCCGCCGCGCTGCTTTCGGTTCCAGTGGCGCTGGCCCAGGATGCCAAGAGCAAAGCGGCTCCCGCGCGCGCCGACGCCGCCGCCAAGGGCAAGGACCTCTATTCGCAGGCGTACTTCGACTTCATGCTCAAGCAGCGCACCGCTCAGGGTCAGCCGGATACTCCGGAGCTGCGCACTGCCGTGCGTGACGAGCTGAACACACGCGAGCTCCTGGTGCGTGAAGCCAAGAGGCAAGGTCTGGACAAGAGTCCGGCCATCAAGACCGAGATGGATCTCACCTCACAGACAGTCCTGGTGCGGGCGTTCATGACCGACTATCTGAAAGCGCACCCGGTTCCGGAAGATCAGATGCGCAAGGAGTACGACGTCATCAAGGGCCAGATCGGCGACAAGGAATACAAGGTGCGGCACATCCTCGTCGACAAGGAATCCGATGCCAAGGAAATCATCGTCGCACTGCAAAAGGGCGAGAAGTTCGAGAAGCTGGCCGAGCGTTCCAAGGACACAGGCTCGAAGGACAAAGGCGGCGACCTCGACTGGAATGCGCCGGCAAATTTTGTCAAGCCATTTTCCGACGCCATGATCGCACTGCAGAAAGGCAAGTTCACCACCACGCCGGTGCAATCGCAATTCGGCTGGCACATCATTCAGCTGGACGATATTCGCGAAGCCAAGGTCCCGCCCTATGAAGAAGTCAAGCCGCAGTTGGCCCAGCGGATGCAAGGCCAGGTGGTGGAGCAGTATCTGAAAGACCTGCGCGCAAAGAACGGTCTGTAAGCTAATCGTCAGGTCGGATAGAGGGCAGGCGCGACTACGAGGCCTGCCCTTTTTCTTTCGCACTTCCGCTTTCGCGCCGGGCGCGCAGTGGCCTCTGTGCTTGCCGCGGAGTTCGATGTTATTCTTGGCGCCGGCTGGTGTGCTGGGGCAGGACATTAGCAACGGCAAGTTTTTTCGGAGGAGACTGCCATGGCGTTCATTCGCCATCCGAAGGACTTTTTCGCAGGCCTGATTTTCGTCGCGTTCGGCCTCGCCGCGATCATCATCGGAAGCAACTATTCGCTGGGCAGCGCGGCTCGCATGGGCCCGGGCTACTTCCCGCGTATTCTGGGCATCCTCCTGCTTGTGCTCGGTGCCGCGCTGTCGTTGCGCGCGCTGAAAATCAAAGGTGAACCGCTTCCTCGATGGTATTGGAAGCCAATACTCATCGTGCTCGGCAGCGTCATCGCCTTTGGCCTGGTCGTGACCCATCTCGGCCTGGTGTTGTCGACCGTTGGGCTGGTCTTTGCCTCGAGCACGGCGAGTCCGGAGTTTCGGCCGAAGGAAGCCTTGATCAGCGGAATTCTTTTTGCCGCGCTCGCGGCCGGTGTCTTCATATTCGGCCTCAATCTCCAGCTCCCGCTCTGGCCCTGGTCGAACTGAGGGAGCGACCATGGATCTAGTCAGCCATCTCGCCCTCGGTTTTGGCGTCGCGCTGACGCCGATCAATCTCATGTACGCCTTCATCGGCGCCATGGTCGGCACCCTGATCGGCGTCCTTCCCGGCATCGGGCCCGTCGCCACGATCGCGATGCTGCTGCCGACCACCTATGCGCTGCAGCCCGTGTCGGCTCTGATCATGCTCGCGGGCATTTATTACGGCGCGCAATATGGCGGCTCGACGACATCCATCCTGCTCAACATGCCCGGGGAGACCTCGTCCGCGGTGACCTGCCTGGACGGCTACCAGATGGCCCGCAAGGGGCAAGCGGGCGCGGCACTCGCCATCGCAGCGCTGGGTTCCTTCTTTGCGGGTCGTCGCTACCGTCGCCATTCCTTTGTCCGAGCTGGCGCTGAAGTTCGGCCCCGCGGAATATTGCTCGCTGATGATCCTCGGACTGATCGGTGCGGTGGTCCTCGCGCATGGGTCGCTCCTCAAGGCCATCGCGATGGTCGTGCTGGGGCTGCTGCTGGGCCTGGTCGGCACTGACGTCAATTCCGGTGCCGCGCGCTTCGCGTTCGGCGTCCCGGAGCTGATCGACGGTTTGGGCATCGTAAGCGTCGCCATGGGCCTGTTCGGTTTCGCCGAGATCCTCACCAACCTCGAGAGCACCGAGAAGCGCGAGCTCATTACCGCCAAAGTCAGCGGGCTTTGGCTCACCAAGCAACAGTTCAAGGACGCATGGCCGGCCGTGCTCCGCGGCACGGGCATCGGTTCGATCCTGGGCTTGCTCCCGGGCGGGGGAGCGATGCTGGCCTCCTTTGGGGCCTACGCGCTCGAGAAAAAATTGGCGAAGGATCCGAGCCGATTCGGAAAGGGCGCGATTCAAGGCGTTGCCGGACCGGAATCGGCCAACAATGCCGGAGCGCAAACCTCATTCATTCCCCTGCTTACGCTCGGTATCCCGGAAAACGCAGTGATGGCGCTGATGGTCGGCGCGATGACCATCCACAACATCCAGCCCGGTCCGCAGGTAATGACGTCAAACCCCTCGTTGTTCTGGGGCCTGGTGGTGTCGATGTGGGTCGGCAACCTGATGCTGGTCGTGCTCAACCTCCCGTTGATCGGCATCTGGATCAAGCTGCTGACGGTGCCTTACCGTGTCCTTTATCCCGCCATCCTGCTGTTTTGCGCGATCGGCGTTTATTCGATCAACAACACCAGCTTCGACGTGTCTCAGACGGCGGTGTTCGGAGCGCTCGGCCTGCTGTTCTTCAAGCTCGAGTGCGAACCGGCACCGCTGCTGCTCGGCTTCGTGTTGGGACCCATGATGGAGGAGAATTTGAGACGCGCGATGCTGCTTTCGCGCGGCGATCCAACGGTGTTTTTCACCCGGCCGATTTCGTTGGGAATGCTGATCGCCGCCGCAGCGCTGCTGCTGCTCATTGTCGCGCCAAACTTCCGCAAGAAGCGCGAGGAAGCGTTCGCGGAAGGCGAAACCTGATGCGGTACCCGGTGCGCGGCGGTACGCTTCCGTGCGGCGGCGCCGATAGCGCGTCGGAGCTACTCCTGTGAACAAGGCGCACGAACCGTTCCAGTCGTCGACCCGCCCAGACTTCGACTGGGCGCTTCCTTACCCGTCGCGGCGTCAGCCGATCATGGCGCGCAACGTAGTCGCGACCTCGCAGCCGCTTGCCACGCAGGCAGGAATTGCAATGCTGCACGCGGGCGGTAACGCGGTCGACGCCGCGCTTGCGATGGCGATTGCGCTGACCATCTGCGAACCCTGCAGCAACGGACTGGGTAGCGACCTGTTCGCGATCGTATGGGACGGCAGCGAGCTCGTCGGCTTGAACGCTTCGGGACGCGCGCCCGCAGCGTGGTCGCCGGCCCGCTACGCGGGACAAGGCGTCATGCCGCGCGCGGGCTGGACGACGGTAACGATTCCCGGCGCGGTGTCAGGCTGGATTGCACTGTCGAAGCGTTTCGGCAAGCTGCCCTTTGCCGACCTGTTCGGACCGGCGATCCGCTATGCGCGCGATGGCTACGCGGTAAGCCCGGTAGTCGCTGAAAAATGGTCGAAGGCGGTGCCCATCCTCGGCGACGTTCCAGGATTTGCGGACCATTTTCTGCCGCGCGGCCGCGCGCCGGAAGCGGGCGAGCTGTTCGCATCGCCCGCGATGGCCGCGACCATGGAAAAAATCGCGCGCACGTCCGGCGAATCGTTCTATCGCGGCGAGCTGGCGCAGGCGATGGTCGCGCATTCGCGCAAGTACGACGGCGGTCATAGCCTTGCCGACTTCGAGACACACAGCTGCGACTGGGTGCTGCCCCTGGCGCACGATTACCACGGCTACACCATCCACGAGATTCCTCCCAATGGCCAGGGCATCGCCGCATTGATGGCGCTGGGGATACTCGAGAATTTCGATCTGCGGGGATACGCCGTCGACTCGATCGAGGTGCAGCACCTTGAGATCGAGGCGATGAAGCTTGCCTTCGCCGACGCGTATCGTTACGTCGCCGATCCCCGAGCCATGACCGTGACGCCGGGGCAACTGCTCGACCGGAGCTATCTGGCAAGCCGCGCGCGGCTGATCGATCGTTCCCGCGCGCAGGACTTCCGGCACGGTCAGCCGCCGCCGGCGGGGACTGTCTATCTCACCGCTGCCGACGAGAGCGGCATGATGGTGTCGCTCATTCAGTCGAATTACATGGGATTTGGATCCGGCATCGTGGTCCCCGGCACCGGCATCAGCCTGCAGAACCGCGGCACCGGTTTTTCGCTCGAGGATGGCCACCCGAATATCGTCGGCGGCGGCAAGCGGCCGTTCCACACCATCATTCCCGGTTTTGTCACCCGGGGCGGACGGCCCTACTGCAGCTTCGGCGTCATGGGCGGACCCATCCAGCCGCAGGCACACTTGCAAACGCTGGTGAGGTTGATCGACTACGGCTCCAATCCACAGGCTGTGCTCGACGCGCCGCGATGGAAAGTCAGCGCCGGCGTTTCGCTCGACATGGAATCGAATGCCGCGCCCGACTTGCGCGACGGACTGGCCGCGCTCGGTCACCAATTTGCCTCGGTGCCCGATTCGTACATGGATTTTGGCGCAGGCCAGTTCATCGTCCGCTCCGACGCGGGTTACATCGCGGGATCGGATCCGCGACGCGACGGTCAGGCCGCGGGCTATTGACCGTTAGCGCCGGCGTCGGCGTCAGTTGCAAGCGCGGTACGCGGCCGCCGCGGCCTTTATTCGTCAGCGTCCTTTGGTTTGCCGGCCTTCAGCTCCGACAAGGGCAATAACTCGGGAAGCTCGATACGGCGGCGATCCGGCTCCGGCGCCGCCAGAGGCTCGGTGTCCACCATCGTCGCCAGGCTCCGCCTGGTGAGCTCATGATAACTCTGCGTTCCCTCGACTTTCCACGCGAGCTCCTGCTCGGTCAGGACGCGGACGACTTTCGCCGGCACCCCCGCGACCAAGGTCCGCGGCGGAACGATCATTCCCGCTTTGACGAACGCCATGGCCGCGACGATCGCCGACTCGCCGATCTGTGCGTTGTCGTTGATGACGGCGTTCATGCCGACGAGCGCGTTACGGCGCACGATACAGCCGTGCAGAATCGCACCGTGACCGATGTGGCCCTCCTCCTCGACCACGGTGTCGGTCTGCGGAAACCCGTGCATGACGCAGCAATCCTGAATGTTGGCGCCCGCGCGCACTTCGATCCTGCCGAAATCGCCGCGTAGCGATGCGGCGGGCCCGACGTAACATCTCGCTCCGACAATGACATCGCCGATCAGCACCGCGCTCGGATGCACGAATGCAGTGGGATCGACCACCGGCGTGACTCCGTTGACAGCGAACACTCTCAAGCGCACGGGACCTCCCCTGCTGCTGTAATCAACCGACCCATACGCGGGCATTGCGAAACATGCGCATCCATGGCGAGTCCTCCTTCCACTCATCGGGGTGCCACGACATCTGCACCGTCCGAAACACGCGCTCGGGGTGCGGCATCAGGATGGAGAAGCGACCGTCCGCCGTCGTCAGGCCGGCGATACCACGCGGCGAGCCATTGGGGTTGTATGGATAAAGCTCGCTCACTACGTTTCGATCGTCGACGAAGCGAAGGGTCGTCAGCGCATCCGCCGCCTCGAGCTGGGCGTCTGTCTCGAACTCGGCGTAGCCTTCGCCATGCGCCAGGGCGACCGGTATGCAGCTGCCGCCCATCCCGGTAAAGAAAAAGGAAGGCGACGCTTGCACCTGCAGCATCACCAGCCTTGCCTCGAACTGCTCCGAGCGGTTGCGCACGAAATGCGGCCAGGATGATGTCCCGGGGATGAGCTCGCGAAGATTGCTCATCATCTGGCAGCCATTGCACACGCCCAGCGCGAAGGAGTCGCCTCGCGCGAAAAACGCCGCGAACTGATCGCGCGCCCGCGCGTTGAACAGGATCGACTTCGCCCATCCTTCGCCCGCCCCCAGCACATCGCCATACGAAAATCCACCGCAGGCCACGATGCCGGAATATCCATCGAGAGCGGCGCGACCGCCGACGATGTCGCTCATGTGCACGTCGAAGGCGGCGAATCCGGCGCGATCGAACGCGGCGGCCATCTCGACCTGGCCGTTGACGCCCTGCTCGCGCAGCACCGCAAGCTTCGGCCGCGCACCTTTTGCGATGTAGGGCGCGGCAATGTCATCGCTAGGGTCGAAGCTCAGATGCGGCGACAGCCCCGGGTCGCCGTCATCGAGGAGCCGCTCGAATTCCTGGTCGGCGCTTTCAGGATTGTCGCGCAAGCGCTGCATGGCGTGGCTCGTCCGCGACCACGCGCGATGGAGCTCGATGCGTGATTCATCGAAGAGAATCTTGCCGCTGCGCTCGATGCGAATGCGTCCATCGCTGGTGGGCGTGGCGATCGGCTCGCAACGCAAGCCCGCGGCTTTGAATGCTGCAACGATCTCGCTCTCATCCATTTCATTTGCTTGCAATACGGCGCCTAGCTCTTCGTTAAACAGCGATTCGAGCGGTGTTCCCGGAAGAGCGTCCAGCCGCACGGACAAGCCGCAGCGGCTGGCAAATGCCATTTCCGCGAGTGCGACAAACAAGCCGCCATCCGAGCGGTCGTGATACGCCATGAGCCTGTCCGATGCGTGAAGCGTCTGGACGACATCGAAGAATGACTGCAGCCGTTGCGCATCGTCGAGGTCCGGCGCGACATTGCCCATTTGTCCGAACACCTGGGCGAGCGTCGAGCCACCGAGACGATTCTTGCCGTCACCCAGGTCGACCGACAGCAGCACCGTCTGTCCACGATCGAACCGCAGTTGCGGAGTCAATACACGCCGCGCGTCGGCAACGCGCGCGAACGCCGAGACGATCAACGACAACGGCGCCGTGACTGCCTTGTCGATGCCGTCTTCGCGCCACGCCGTGCGCATCGACATCGAATCCTTGCCCACCGGAATGCTCACCCCGAGTGCCGGACAAAGCTCCATCGCTACTGCGCGGACCGTGTCGTAGAGCGCGGCGTCCTCGCCCGGATGCCCCGCGGCGGCCATCCAGTTCGCCGAAAGCTTGACCTCGCCCAGGCCCTCTATGCCGGCGGCCGCGAGATTGGTCAACGCCTCACCGATCGCCATGCGCCCCGAAGCCGGCGCGTCGATCAACGCAAGCGGCGTTCGCTCACCCATCGCAATCGCTTCGCCGGCGTAAGCATCGAAATCCATCAGTGTCACGGCGACGTCGGCGACCGGAACCTGCCACGGCCCGACCATCGAGTCTCGCGAGCAAAGACCGCCCACCGTGCGATCGCCGATCGTCACCAGGAAGGTCTTGTCGGCGACCGCCGGAAACTGCAGCACACGATAAGCCGCTTCGCGCAGATCGATACCGGACGGATCGAAGGCCGGGAGTTCGCGGCGGACGTGCGCAACGTCGCGCGTCATCTTCGGTGGCTTGCCCAGTAGTACGGAAAGCTCCATGTTTACCGGGCGATTTGCGAATTCCGGATCCTCGACGATCAGGCGATCGTCGCGGGTCGCCCGGCCCACCACCGCGAACGGGCAACGCTCGCGTACGCATAGCGCACGAAAACCCTCGAGCGCTTCCGCCCGGATCGCCAGCACGTAGCGCTCTTGCGCTTCGTTGCACCAGATTTCGCGCGGCGACATGCCCGGCTCTTCCGAAGGAACGCTGCGCAGGTCGATCCGGGCGCCGGCGCTGCCTCCGTGCGCCAGCTCGGGCAAGGCGTTCGACAGTCCGCCGGCGCCAACGTCATGAATCGACAGAATCGGATTGGCGTCGCCCATTTGCCAGCAGCGATCGATGACCTCCTGCGCCCGGCGCTGCATCTCGGCGTTGCCGCGCTGCACCGAATCGAAATCGAGATCGACCGGATTGGACCCGGTCGACATCGATGACGCTGCGCCCCCTCCCATCCCGATCAACATACCCGGTCCGCCAAGCTGAACGATCAGCGCGCCTTGGGGTAACTCGCGTTTGTGCGCGTGCCGGGCGGCGATATTGCCCACCCCACCCGCGATCATGATCGGCTTGTGATAGCCGCGCACTTCGCCTCCAACTTGCTGCTCGAAAGTGCGGAAGTAGCCGAGCAGATTCGGACGTCCGAACTCGTTGTTGAACGATGCGCCGCCGATGGGCCCCTGGAGCATGATCTGCAGCGGCGTCGCGATGCGCTGCGGGGTGCCAATCCAGTAGTCTGCCGAACGAGCGTCGCAGCCGGCATCCCCTTGACCCTGGCGGGAAGATGAAACGGCGAGGGCCGACGAAGGTGGCGCTTCCGGGAGTTCCCAGGGCTGGGCGAGTGCGGGAATGCGCAAATGCGACACCGTGAATCCGGTCAATCCCGCCTTGGGTTTGGCGCCACGTCCGGTCGCTCCTTCGTCTCGAATTTCTCCTCCCGAGCCGGTCGCCGCGCCCGGAAATGGCGCGATGGCAGTCGGATGATTGTGTGTTTCGACCTTGACCACATAATCGGTCGCTTCCCAATGCGCGCCATAGTGTCCGTCGGCGCCAGCATAGAAGCGCCGTACGCGCCTGCCGTGGGCGACGGCGGCATTGTCGGCATACGCGATCACCGTGCCTTGCGGGCTGACGGTATGGGTGTGGCGAATCATGGCGAACAGCGAATGCTCCTGCCGCCTGCCGTCGATGATCCATTCCGCGTTGAAGATCTTGTGCCGGCAATGCTCGGAATTGGCTTGCGCGAACATCATCAGCTCGACGTCGGTCGGATCGCGACGGGCATGTTTTGGCCCGAAATAGTCGGCGAGATAATCAATCTCATCGGCCGAGAGCGCCAGTCCGAGGGCGCTGTTCGCTTCCTCGATCGCGGAACGCCCTCGCGCGGCGAGGTCGATGGTCGCAAGCTGGCGCGGCGCAACGTGAGAAAAAAGCCGCGATGCGTCGTCAAGCGATCCGTACACCGCTTCAGTCATGCGATCGTGAATTTGCGGCAGGAGCGCGGCACGGTCTGTGTCCTCGAGCACCTTGCCATCGCCTGTCATGATCCGAAAGGCAACGCCGCGCTCGATGCGCTCGATCGATGCAAGGCCGCAGTTGTGCGCGATGTCGGTCGCCTTCGACGCCCACGGCGAGATCGTTCCGGGACGGGGAATGACCAGATAGAGCTCGCCGGGATCGGCTTGGTCCGGGCTGTGCGGGCCGTAGGCGAGAATGCGTTTGAGCGTGTCGCGCTCGGAAACGCTCAGCGCGCGGGTTGTCTGAACAAAGTGCCAGAACTCGGCAGCAAGACCACGGACCCGTGTCGTAGCGAGACTCGCGAGCAGCTTATCGATGCGAAACGGCGAGAGGGCATTGCGTCCGCGGAGCGAGAAAAGCTCGGCCATCGAAGCGGGGGTGGGTGTAAAAACGAATTATACGCTGCTGCCGCGGCGCGTCGCAGCGGCGCGGTAAGGTCCGGCGATGTTGGCGTCTGTCGCCGGTCGTACCGCCAACGCTATGCCGTGAACGTCCCCGCGCGTCCGAGTGCGAGTCCAGTTGCGCCCATCACGGCCCCCAGCGCCAGCACGTACCAAAGAGACAGGGTTGCAACCGCCGCCGCGATGAGGCCATTGCCGACGGCAAACAGAGCGACGGCGGCGGCAAGCGCCAGCGCGAGCAACGCGGCCCCGGCGAAGCGCGACGCGCCGACGACCCACGTCGTTCGCGCCTCAACGGCAAACAGGATGTAACCCACCAGCGTGAACCCCGGAAACAGTATCCAGGTCGTGATTCCCGGGATTGCGGGGCCGATGTCGAATGGCGCCAGGAGCAATATGAGCCCCGACGCAACGCCAAGGACCATCAGAATAATTCCGGCGAAGCTGATCATTCGAACCTCCTTGCGCACCGATGCCGTCGGCGACCGTGGTTCGGCGTTGACTCGCGCACCAATGCCGTTGTCAATGCTGCAATATCTTGGACAGGAATAATTGCGCGCGTTCCGAGCGGGGTTGGCCGAAGAAATCGTCCTTGCTCGCGTCTTCGACAATACGTCCCTGATCCATGAATATGACGCGATTCGCGACTTTGCGCGCGAAACCCATTTCGTGCGTGACCACCATCATGGTCATGCCTTCTTTGGCGAGCGCCACCATCACATCGAGGACTTCGTTGACCATTTCCGGATCGAGCGCCGAGGTCGGCTCGTCGAAGAGCATGCAGATCGGGTCCATCGACAATGCCCGGGCGATCGCGACGCGCTGCTGCTGGCCGCCGGAAAGCTGCCCGGGAAACTTGTCTTTTTGCTCGATCAAGCCGACCCGATCGAGCAGCTTGAGGCCGCGCGTCACGGCTTCTTCCTGCTTGCGTCCGAGAACCTTGACCTGACCGAGCGTCAGGTTCTGGGTAATGGTCAGGTGCGGAAACAACTCGAAATTCTGGAACACCATGCCGACTCGGGCACGGAGCTTAGGAAGGTCGGTCTTGGGATCGTTGATCTTGGTGCCGTCGACGACAATGTCGCCTTTCTGAAACGGCTCCAGCGCGTTCACGGTCTTGATCAATGTCGACTTGCCCGAGCCAGAAGGCCCGCACACCACGATCACCTCGCCCTTTTCGACCTTGGTCGTGCAGTCGGTGAGCACCTGGAAGCTGCCATACCACTTGCTGACGCTGATGATTTCGATCATATCGTTTCCTTGAGGGTGTTTCCGTCGCCCGGGTCAGCGCACGATGGCGACGCGCCGCTGCAACTGTTTGACCAGCATGGAAAGGCTCAGGCAGATCACGAAATACACGATGCCGACGAACAGATACATCTCCGCCTGGCGACCGTCGCGTTCGGCGATCTTGCGTGCCGCGCCGACGAAATCGGTAATCGATAGAATCGAGACGAGCGACACGTCCTGGAACAGGACGATCGTCTGCGTCAGCAGGATCGGAATCATATTGCGAAACGCCTGCGGCAGGACGATGTTCCCCATGTTTTGAAAGTAGGTCATGCCGAGCGCCTGACCGGCCATGACCTGCCCGCGCGAGATCGACTGAATGCCGGCGCGCATGATCTCGCAATAGTACGCAGCCTCGAAAAGGATAAACGTCACCAGCGACGAGGTGAACGCGCCGACGGGTATCGGCGTCGGTGAGCCGATCACCCATGCGCCAATGTAAGGCACGAGGAAGTAGAACCAGAAGATCACCAGCACCAGCGGCACCGAACGGATGCCATTGACGTAGGTGGCGCAGATCATCGCCAGCCACTTGAAATGCGACAGCCTTCCCAGGGCGAGGATGGTGCCGAAGATGATTCCCCCGACCATCGCCATCAGGGTCAGCTCCACGGTAAAAGTCATCCCCGTGAAGAAAAGATACTTCCACGTGCGCGCGATGACGTCGAAATCGAAGTTGCCGAACATGGCGCGCTCCTAGTGGCCCGCGATCTTGGCGCCGCCGACGGCGATAAGACCGGGAACGCGGGTGCGATTCTCGATGAACCGCATCAGATTCAGGACGATGACGTTGATCGCGACGTAGAGCAGCGTTGCCGCCGAGAACGCCTCGAACACCTGGAACGAGAACTCCTGCATCGAGCGCGCTTGCGCGGTGAGCTCCATGACGCCGATGTAAAGTGCCACCGAGCTGTTCTTGATGACGTTGAGAAACTCGGAGGTCATCGGTGGGATGATGATGCGGAACGCCTGCGGCAGAATGACCTTCATATAGGTTTGCGTCGGCGTGAGGCCCATCGCGGTGCCGGCCATGCTCTGGCCGCGGGGAAGCGAATTGATGCCCGCGCGCACCTGCTCGGCGACGCGAGCGGAGGTGAAGAATCCCAGACAGATCACCGCCGTCACGAAGGGCTCGTTGGGCATCGACTTGATGTAGCTTCCAATCGGACCGGGGAGGAACTCGGGGATGACGAAATACCACATGTACATCTGCACCAGCAGCGGAATGTTGCGGAAGAGCTCGACATAACCGTTGCCGATGCGCACCGCCCACTTCGACGGGGTTGTGCGCACAGTTCCGACGATGGAGCCGAGGATGAGCGCCATGATCCACGCCAGCAACCCGACCGCAAGGGTGAACATCAATCCGGACAGCAGCGCCTGCGCGTAGGTACCCTGCCCGCCCGGCGCCGCCTGCCAGAAAATGCCCCAGTTCCAGTTATAGTTCACGCTGACTCCTTCCGTCCCCTGCCGGCCGCCCCGGCGCGATTGCGCGGGGGGACGGGCCTGTCGCCTGTTGTCTTCAAAAAAAACGGGAGCGAACCGGCCCCCGTTTTGTCATGCACTCGCGCAACAGATAAGCGCGCTCACTGCGATCGGCACGCGCGTTATTTATAACTCGCCGGGTCACCCGAGTCGGTGGGGTTGGCCACCACCTTCTTCAGAGCATCGCTCATCGGAACGTTGAGATTTCCGTTCTTCGGCGGGATCGGCGATAGGAACCACTTCGCGTAGATCTTGTTGATCTCGCCGCTCTTCATCACCGCCGTAATCGCGCCGTCGGCGACCTTCTTGAAGTCGGGGTCGCCCTTACGCACGATGATGCCGTAAGGTTCCGTCGATAGCTGCACCGTCGAAATGTAGTAATCGGCGGGATTCTTCGACTGCGCGACCAGGCTGTAGAGCAGAATGTCGTCCATCGCGAATGCCGCCGCGCGATCGCTCTCGACCATCTGGAACGCGGCCGGATGGTCGGAGGCGGCGACGATGTTGATGCCGAGATTCTTGGTGCCGTTCAGTTCCGTCACCTGCTTCAAGTTCGACGTGCCCGACGTCGACACCAATGTCTTGCCTTTGAGGTCCTCGAGATTGACGATCTTGTTCTTGGCCTTGGACATCAGGCGATTGGCGGTCACGAAGGTGGTCACGACAAAAGATACCTGCTGCTGGCGCTCGAGGTTGTTGGTCGTCGAGCCGCACTCCATATCCACCGTGCCGTTGGCGATCAGCGGAATCCGAGTCGCCGAAGTCACCGGCTGAAGCGCCACCTTCAGATCGGGCAGCTTGAGCTGGGCCTTCACTGCGTCGACGATCTTGTAGCAAAGATCCATGGAGTAGCCGATCGGCTTCTGGCTGTCGTCGAGGTAGGAAAACGGAATCGACGCATCGCGGTAACCGATGGTGATCGTCCCGGTGTCCTTGATCTTTTTCAGTGTGCCGGTCAGCTCCTGGCCTGAAACGCCGGCAGCAATGCCGAGCGTCAGCAGAGCCAATACGATACGGTCAAATGACTTCATCGGTACCTCCCAGTAAATCAACTCGACGCACGGATTGCGTCCGAAATTTTGCGCATTGCCCCTGCCGGGGTGACGGTTCGGTACGACCGCTTGGCGGGTGAGCAGCTTGGCGAGCTAGTGTAGCGACTGGCAGGGTAGTTGTCTAATGCCTATGCCCCGGAGCCAATGATCCGGCGCGTGGCGCTGCGTTCGGCTGCCCTATAATCGCTTTCATGCGCCTCGATGCAATCTTGCGTGCCGCGGAATTGCGCGTGATCGAGGCCCGCGCGGTTGGCATTCCGTTGATGGAACGCGCCGGCCTTGCCGCCGCGGAAATTGCGCGAAGCATGCTGGCTGTTCATTCAGCGCGAGTGCTCGTCCTTGCCGGCCCGGGCAATAATGGCGGCGACGCATTCGTGGTCGCGCGCTGGCTGAAGTCATGGTTTTTTGAGGTCGTCGTTGCGTTCTGCGGCAATGCCGCGGCACTTGCGTCCGACGCCGCTGCCGCATATCAAGCGTGGCGCGACGCCGGAGGCACGACGCTACGCGAATGGCCCGACGGCCCTTTCGGACTTATTGTCGATGGCCTCTTCGGGATCGGGCTGACGCGTGCGATCGAAGGCGTCCCGGCGCAATGGATAGCGCGCTCCAATGCAAGCGCGCTCCCCGTTCTCGCATTGGACATCCCCAGCGGACTCGACGCGGACAGCGGCGTCGCGCGCTCGCCGGCCATTCGCGCCAGCGCGACCGCGACCTTCATCGCGCTCAAGCCGGGCCTGCTGACCGGGGACGGCCCCGATCACTGCGGAACGATCAGCGTGCATGATCTCGAGCTCGACGCACGACTTATCGGCCATGCGCGAGGCAATATGCTCGCATGGGCGACGCAGAAGTCCGCCTTGCCGGAAGTTCTTCGGCGCTCGCTGCACAATGTTCACAAGGGAAGCTTCGGCACGCTCGCCATCGTCGGCGGTGGCGATGGCATGGTTGGCGCGGCGATACTGGCGGGACGTGCCGCGTTGCATCTGGGCGCCGGAAAGGTGTGGATCGGCCTCTGTGCAAGCGCGCCTCCCGCGGTCGATTGGGCACAACCCGAGCTCATGCTTCGCTCCGCGCGCGCCGTGCTCGACGCGGCGCCGAACGCGATGGTGATCGGTCCGGGTCTCGGAACGGGCGATGAAGCCCGCGGATGGGTCGCGCAGGCATTGCGGCTGCCGATCCCACTGCTGATCGATGCCGATGCGCTCAACCTGATTGCCCGAGATGGCGCACTCGCATCCGATGTTGCCGCACGTGCCGCGCCGACGGTGTTGACACCGCATCCGGCCGAAGCCGCGCGGCTTTCCGGAACGACGGTCGAAGCGATACAGAGCGACCGCCTCGGCGCAGCACTTTCGCTGTCCGCAACGATGAACGCTGCAGTCGTTCTCAAAGGCGCGGGCAGCGTCCTCGCCTATCCCGATGGGCGATTCGCCATCAACGGCAGCGGAAACGCGGCGTTGGCCAGTGCCGGCACCGGTGATGTGCTGGCCGGCATGGTCGGCGCCTTGCTGGCTCAGGGTGTGCCTGTCGATGTAGCACTGCCTCTCGGCGTCTGCCTGCACGGCGCCGCCGCAGACACGCTCGTCGCCGAGGGCGCGGGCCCGGTCGGGCTGACCGCCTCGGAGCTTGCGCCGATCGCGCGCCGCTTGATCAATCAGCGCTAAAGCGATTTATTGCGCTAAGGCAGCAGCAGCGTCGCCCCGGTCGTCTTTCGCGATTCCAGATCGCGATGCGCCTGCGCAGCGTCCTTGAGGGCGTAGATCTGCCTTGCCTCGCTGACGATCTTGCCGCCCTTGACCAGCGCAAGCATTTCATCGGCCATCCTGAGCAGATCCTGCCGCGTTACCGCGTATCCGGCAATCGACGGCCGGGTCGCGAACAGCGATCCTTTTTGGACAAGCAATCCGATGTCGAACGCCGCGATCGGCCCTGACGAGCTGCCAAAGCTCACGAACAGGCCGCGCGGCTTCAGGCAGTCCAG
>VBDA01000404.1 GCA_005883655.1 Betaproteobacteria bacterium
TCAACAACGCCGGCATCGTCCAGGACGCACAGTTCAAGAAAATGACCGACGATCAGTTCGAGCGGGTGATCGACGTCAATCTCAAGGGCGTATACAACTGCACCAAGGCGGTGGTGGATATCATGCTCGAGCAGAATTCGGGCTGCATCCTCAATGCCTCCTCGATCGTCGGCATCTACGGCAACTTCGGCCAGACCAATTATGCGGCGACCAAATTCGGCGTCATCGGCATGGTCAAGACCTGGGCGCGCGAGCTGGGCCGCAAGGGCATTCGCGCCAATGCGATCTGTCCCGGCTTCATCCACACGCCTATCCTCGCATCGATGCCGGCGAAGATCATCAAGATGATGGAAGATCGCGTCCCGCTGGGCCGCCTCGGCGAACCCGAGGAAATTGCCAACACCTATGCCTGGCTCGCCTCGGACGAAGCGAGCTATATCAACGGCGCCGTCATCGAGGTCTCCGGCGGCGCGACGCTCTAAGGGCGCTAACGGCTATACCCCACGGCTTGGCGCCCGTGACTGCAGCCTATGGTCGCTTGTTTACCGCGTGTTGCCGCTTGTTTTGCCGCTTGTTGCCGCTTCTTGCCGCTTCTTACTTGAGACAGCCGCCTAAAGCGAGGTAGCATAGCCGATCGCTTCCGGGGTCGGTCTCATGTGCCGCGTGCTCACGTTTTCTTTTGCGACAGTATTCGCAGTTTTGTCCACGATCGCCTACGGCACCCTGACGGCAGGCAGCGCATACGCGCTGGACAAGGTGGACACTTACATTTGTCCCACGATGCATCAGGGCAGCGGCACCGATTGCTTCCTCGAGGCAGTTCCTCAGACATACACCATGTGTCGTCAGATCAAGAGCATCGAGGTCATCGAGTTCGGACTGACGGGCGCGCAGGAGGGGGTCAACGGCGCCAAGACCGACGGTTGCATCGACAAGCACAAGCTATCCATCGCCCGGCCGTACCAGGCGGCGCTGCGCGAGTCGGCGCGCAACAAGACCAAGGTGCAAAGCTTGCACAAGCTCTACGATACCTGGCTGGAAAGCCTGACCCGGCTCCGGCCCGCGCAAAGCGAAACTGACGAAGCTTACAAGCTGCGGGTGGTGCGCCCGTACGGCGATTTCAACGAGCAGATCAAAACCATTCGCGAGCTCGCCGAAGCGACGCCACCAGTCACCGTCAAACGGTCCGCAAAAAAGACTCCGGCGAAGCTCTAAAGACCGATAAATCGTGACCCTATCCGCTAGCCGCCTCGACGCTCGCGCTAACGGGGAGTGTATGGCGCGCGACGTGCGCTCTTTCTCGAACGAGGCGCCGATCTGAGCGCTGCCGATCCCGATCTGCACGCGATATTCGGCCCCGAGGGAGTGCTCGCCCGCGACCTCTCGGCGTATCGATTTCGTCCACAGCAACTCGCGATGGCCGAGGCCATTGCGCTCGCCATCGAAACGCGCGGCCAGCTGCTCGCCGAAGCGGGCACCGGAACCGGCAAGACTTTCGCTTATCTCGTGCCTGCGCTCCTGTCCGGCGGCAAGGTGATCGTCTCCACCGGCACCAAGACGCTGCAGGATCAGCTCTTCCAGCGCGATCTGCCGCTCATCCGCGATGCGTTGAAAGTGCCAGTGTCGGTCGCGCTGCTCAAGGGCCGCGGCAACTATGTCTGCCATCATCATCTCGAGCGCGCGTCCGCCCAAGGAACGTTCGCTTCGCGCGCCGACGCTGCCTATCTGCCCCGAATCGCGTCGTTCGCGCGCACGTCGACGACCGGAGACAAGAGCGAGCTCGCGGACGTTCCCGAGAACGCCGGCATCTGGGCCGACGTGACATCGACGCGCGAGAACTGTCTCGGCAGCGACTGTGCGGACTACGATCGCTGTTTCGTCATGAATGCCCGCAAGCAGGCGCTCGCGGCCGATGTCGTTGTCATCAACCACCACCTGTTCTTCGCCGACGTCATGCTCAAGGACGAGGGTCTAACCGAGCTGCTCCCCACATGCAATACCGTGATCCTTGACGAAGCGCACCAGCTGCCCGACACCGCGACGCTGTTCTTCGGCGAGGAAATAAGCGCCGGCAGCCTGGGGGAGCTTGCCCGCGACGCCGAAACCGAAGGGTTGCGCTCGGCCCGCGACTACGCGCCACTCCCAGATGCTGCGCAGATGCTGGTACAAGCGTTGCGCCGGTTTCGCTTGAGCGTGGGAAACGTTCCCGGAAAATGGCTGCAGTCCGTGGTTGCGAAACGGCCCGGATTCACCGATGCGCTCGACACGCTGGGCGACGCGCTTAGCGGCCTCGCGCGGGAGCTCGGGCACCAGGCGGAACGCAGCGACGAGCTGGCGCAGTGTGCGACCCGCGCCGCTGATTCGATCGCGCGCCTGACCCGCTGGCGCGAGGGCCTGCGCCGACCGCAGGAGACGAGTGAGGAGTCGGAGTGGATTCGATGGCTGGATGTGACCATGCACGGGTGGCAATTGCGCGCGTCTCCGCTTTCGGTGGCCGAGATTTTTTCCAAGCAGGTCACCGACGACGCGCGCGCGTGGATTTTTACTTCGGCAACACTGGCCATCGGCGGCGACTTCGCGCTCTACCAGCGCGAGCTCGGCCTCGGCGGCGCGACCACCGGCTATTGGGAGAGTCCGTTCGACTACGCGCAGCAGGGCTTGCTCTACCTGCCACGCGACCTGCCGCCTCCGAACAGCATCGAGCATACCGAAGCGGTGGTCGCGGCAGCGCTGCCGGTATTGAAGGCCAGCGGCGGACGCGCCTTCCTGCTATTTACGACCCTGCGTGCGCTCGCCCGCGCGCGCGAATCGCTCGCCGCGGCGATGGAACGCGAAGGCATGAGGTTTCCGCTGCTGGTTCAGGGAGAAGGATCGCGATCGGAATTGCTGACGCGTTTCCGAAGGCTCGGTAACGCCGTGCTGCTCGGCAGCCAGAGTTTCTGGGAAGGCGTCGACGTTCAGGGCGAGGCGCTGTCGGTCGTCATCATCGACAAGCTGCCCTTCGCGCCACCCGACGACCCCTTGTTCGCGGCCCGGCTCGAGCACATCGCACGCGAAGGCGGCAACCCGTTCATGGATTATCAGTTGCCGCAGGCAGCGATCAGCTTGAAGCAAGGCGCCGGACGCCTCATCCGATCCGAGACAGACCGCGGGGTTCTTATGATCTGCGATCGGCGGCTGGTGGAAAAACCCTACGGACGGCGCATTTGGCAGGCGCTGCCACCCATGCGGCGCACGCGCGAACTGGCCGACGTGGAGGAATTTTTCGCGGCACTACCGGCGGAGGTCTGAATCGCGGCGCGGCCTCCTGAACCCGCTCGTGAATGAGATGCGTCGCTGGGTCGGCCGCTAGCGTCGACTCGCAAACCCCCGTCGATCCCCGCTACGCGGGGCCCCTCGCCGGGAGGCTTGCGCCGCTACCAGATTTTCCACCACGGCTTCTCTTCGTCGAGCTGCCAGAATTTCCACCATGGCTTCATGTCGTTGACCGACGGCGCGTGCCGCTACCAGATTTTCCACCACGGCTTCTCTTCGTCGAGCTGCCAGAATTTCCACCATGGCTTCATGTCGTTGACCGACGGCGCGTCGACCGACGGCGGCGGCAGCTCGTCCTTGGCCCAGAATTGCCACCATGACTTGGCGCGAAGCGCGGAGCTCTTTCCGTTTGGAAAGGTTTCCTTGAGCACGCGCTGCGCATCATCGCGTAGCTGCGGCATCTGAAGCTTGTCGTAGCTGTTGACCAGCACGATGAGCGCATCCTCGTTCGCCGGCGTTTTCGGGTAGTTGGTCAGCGTCGCCTGCGCTCGGTTGGCCGCGGCAACATAGGCACCGCGGTTGTAGTAATAACGCGCGACGTGGACTTCGTATCCGGCGAGTGCGTTGGTGAGATAGCGCATTCGGTCGATCGAGTCGGCCGCGTACTTGCTGTCAGGAAACCGTGTCGCTATCTCGCGGAAGGCAGCGAACGCCTCCTTGGTCATCTTCGGGTCGCGCTCGGACAAATCCTGCTCGGCGATGTAGCCGAATATCCCCTGGTCTTCGCGGAAGTTTATGAGCCCCTTGAGATAGTAGGCGTAGTCGACGATCTGATGATTGGGATAGGTCCGGATGAAGCGATCGCAGGCAGCAATCGCGGGCGTGGTCTCGCCTTGCCGGAAGTTGGCGTAAGCACCCTCGAGAATGGCTTGCTGCGCATATCGACCGTACGGGAAACGCCCCTCGAGCGTATCGAAGAGCTTGACCGCGCGCGTATAATTGCCCGACACCAGCGCGCCGTGTGCCTCCGAGTACAGCTTTTCGGCCGACCAGCCTGTGGTTTCCTCCTTGACTTCGGGTAACCAGCTGCAAGCCATCACGCCTAAGACGACCAACAGCGCGATCGCGATTCTGCAAATTTTCGACATCATTGCCCTGCCCTTCCTTGGCTGCGGATTATAACTCAGCGCTCGCGACCGTCGACGATGCGCCAGTCGATGAGCTGACCGCGCCGGCGCAATACGCGGGCATGCGGCTCGATCAGGCGCTCGCTCGGCTGATGCCGCAGCATTCGCGCAGCCGGATCAGGTCGTGGATCGATGCCGGACGCGTCACCGTCGCCGGCGCACCGGCCGCGGCAAAGCAAAAGCTTTCAGGCGGCGAGCGGATTACCGTTTCGCCGCTTGCCGATCCGCGCGTCGTTCCCTTTGTCGCGCAGGCGCTCCCATTGTCGGTCGTGTATGAAGACGATGCGCTGATAGTGATCGACAAGCCGGCCGGGCTGGTGGTTCATCCGGGCAACGGCAACTGGGATGGGACACTCGCGAACGCGCTGTTGCACCACGCGCCTCAGCTCTCTGGCGTCGCGCGCGCGGGCATCGTTCATCGCCTGGATAAGGACACCACCGGGCTCATGGTCGTGGCCAAGACCGAAACCGCGCAGACCGAGCTCGTCCGCCAATTGCAGGCGCGCAGCGTGCGCCGCGAATATCTCGCGCTCGCGTTGGGAGACATAGCTAGCGGCGGTACGGTCGATGCGCCGATCGGACGCCATCCAGTGAAGCGCACCTCCATGGCGGTCGTTTCGGCGGGCAAGCACGCCGTCACGCACTACGAAGTGCGCGAGCGCTACGGTGACAGCACGCTGATCCTCTGCCGGCTCGAAACCGGCCGCACGCATCAGATTCGCGTTCACCTCGCATCCATCGGTCATCCTCTGATCGGGGATCCCGACTACGGTCGCCGCTCGGGCCTTGCTGCCCGCCGAGGGCACGTCGTTGCCGGTAAGGCGAGTAGCGGTCCGGCCTTTACCAGGCAGGCGTTGCATGCGTGGCGTCTCGGGCTCGTGCATCCCGTGACCCGCTTAGCGATAACCTGGGAGTCGCCGCTGCCGGACGATTTTTCGGCGCTGCTCGATGTTCTGCGCCGGCGCGCGTGATGCCGCCGGTGAGAAATGAGACAACGATGGCGGCGGCGCTCGCCGCCCAGGGTCTCGACTGGATCGTCCCGGAGTGGCCGGCACCGTCGCGTGTACACGCACTCTCGACAACCCGAAACGGAGCGGCGGGCCATGCCATCGAACGGGCGCGAATTGCTACGCCACTTTGTCCCAGCCGAGCCGGTGTGGCTCAGGCAGGTGCACGGCGCCGCGATTGCGGACCTCGACGCGGCGTACGGGGGGTTCGCTGCCGACGGCTCGGTAACACGGACCCCGGGCACCGTCTGCGCGGTCTTGACGGCCGATTGCCTGCCGGTCCTGCTCGCCGACCGTGATTCGCGCGTGGCCGCGGCTGCGCATGCCGGCTGGCGCGGGCTCGCGGCGGGTGTGATCGAAGCCGCGGTCGCGGAGTTGCGTATCGATCCCGCATCGGTGCTGGCGTGGCTTGGGCCGGCGATCGGGCCGCGCGTGTTCGAGGTCGGAAGCGAGGTCGTTGCCGCCTTCTGCGATCCGGATCCTGGCGCGGCTGAGTGCTTCGAGCCCAGTACGAAAATGAGCACGAAGGTGAACACGAAAATGAGCGCAGACATGAAATGGCATGCCGATCTCTACGCGCTGGCGAGACGAAAGCTAGCGCGCGCCGGCGTAAGCGCGGTCTATGGGGGCGGGCGCTGCACACTGAGCGAAAGCGAATTCTTCCATTCGTATCGGCGCGATGGAGCCTGTGCAAATGGACGCATGGCGACGATGATCTGGCTCGGATCGCAATGAGCATGCGACCATCGGGCGCGAAACGCGGCGCTGCGTCGCGCTGTGCGGCAGGGCACTCTCGTATAATGCGCACCGCCCCGACATGAGTCTCACGCTCAGCCCCCTCACCGCAATCATCATCGCTTGTCTTGCCGGCGGCGCACTGTCGGTGCTCGCCGCCGCCGGCACCCTTGCGCTGCACTCGCGTTGGATTTCTCCACTGGTCAGCTTTGCCGTCGGCGCGTTGCTCGGCGCCGTGTTCCTCGAGCTCTTACCGCATGCGCTCGAGCACGGCGCCACGGAGCGCGTAATGCTGACAGTCCTGATCGGACTGCTGCTTTTTTTCCTGCTGGAGAAACTGGTGTTGTGGCGGCACAGCCATCTCGAAGCAGAAAGCCTGGCCGAGGGCGCGTCCTTAATAGGGGTCGCAACCGAGAACGCAACTGCCGATGCACCACCGCATAGCCATGGTTTTGACGGCGGCAGATCGGGACTGATGATCCTGATCGGCAACAGCGTGCACAATTTCTGCGACGGCATCGTCATCGCGGCAACTTTCATCGCCGACTTCACTTTGGGGACGACCACCGCGCTGGCGATCGTGGCGCATGCGATTCCACAGCAGGTGGGCGACTTCGCGGTGTTGCTGCATTCGGGCTACACGCGGCGGCGCGCCTTTGCGTACAACCTCGCCACGGGTGCCGCGACGCTGGTGGGCGGCCTCGCCGGGTACGCCGCGCTGGCATCGATGCAGGAGGTGTTGCCCACCGTGCTCGCGCTCGCCGCGGCGAGCCTGCTTTATGTCGCAGTCGCCGATTTGATCCCGAGCCTGCATCGTCACCCATCGCCCGGCGATACCGCGCGGCAGCTCGCGCTGATCGGCGTCGGGGTCGCGATCATTGCCATCGCGCACGTCGTGCTCGAGCGCTAGAGCATCTCGAACGCGTTTGGCGTTTGTGCTGGCGTGATGGGGCGGCTAAACTCGTTGGCATCGGATCCGCGACCCGTGGTTGCCTGTCCTGCCGATGCGAGATGAGATGAGAAAGCCGGAAAAGATCGAGGCGATTCGCGCGAAGCCCAGTGTACAGGCGACCCAATGGCCCGAGCTCGCGGAAGAGTGGCAGACAGCAGGCCGGGAATGGGCGAGCTGGTGGTCCAGCGCGGTGACCGGCGATTCCGCCGATGCAGCGCGACGGGGCAGCGTCGTCGATACCGGCCTTGTTCTTCCCGCCCTGCCGATGGCGTGGATTCAGCCTGAGGCGCTGGCCGACATCACTTGGCGCTACCGACAGCGATTCGAAGCGCTCTGGTCGCGCATTGTCGACGGAGCCGGCCCGCTATCCGACCCCGAAGCGGAAGGCGATCGCCGCTTCGCCGCAAAGGCATGGTGCGAGCAGCCGTATTTCGCGCTGCTCAAGAGCGCCTATCTGCTCTACTCCGACTACGTGCGTGAGCTCACCGACCAGGCGCAGGCGGACCCGGACACAAAAAA
>VBDA01000405.1:0-3049 GCA_005883655.1 Betaproteobacteria bacterium
GACGATGGTGTGCGCACAGCCATTGGCCTTCGCCAGCGCGGCTTTTTCGTCGGAGCCGACAGTGCCGATCAAGGTCACGCCGAGCGCGCGGGCCCATTGGCACGCGATCAATCCCACCCCGCCTGCCGCGGCATGGAAGAGAACGGTTTCGCCGCCTTTCAGCGGGAAGGTCTGACGAAACAGATACTGGACCGTGAGGCCTTTCAACATCAGCGCCGCCGCCGACCGATCTGAAACGTTGTCGGGCAATTTCACCAGTTTGTCGGCCGGCATGACGCGCACTTCGGCGTACGAGCCCGGCGAGTGACCGCCGTAGGCGACGCGATCCCCCTTGCTGATGTCGATCACGCCGGGACCGACGGCCTCGACCACCCCGGCAGCTTCGACGCCGATGCCCGAGGGCAGCGGCAGCTTGTACAAGCCGCTGCGGTGATAGGTGTCGATGTAGTTCAGTCCCACCGCGGTGTGCCGCACACGCGCCTCACCGGGGCCGGGCTCGAGAACGGCGACGCTCTCCCATTGCAGAACCTCAGGGCCGCCGGTTTGGTGAATACGAATCGCATTGGGCATCGGTTGCTCCGTAGTGAGACGACCGGACAAGTTTAGCGCACGCCCGACATGGGTAGCGCGATTGACATCCGATCAGCGATCGCCTTCTATGGCGCCGAACTGCGCCGGCACGCGCGCATAAAAAATGCTGATGCGCTCCTTTTTCAACAGCGCCAGTAAACCGTCCGCCTCGGCTTCCGTCACCACAAACTCAACCTCGACGGTCATGTCCGCGGCAAGCTCTAGGAAGTGCTCTTCGTGCAGAACGCCGTGCCGGCCAAAGCCAGCGATCGCACGAAACGCAGAGCCGCCCTGAATCCCCAGCTTCTTGGCTTGCTCGAGCAGCCACTCGAACAACGCGATGTGCTTGTGAATGCGTTTCTCGTGCACGTAGAAGCGCAGGATCGTGCCGTTCATGTCTGCTCCATGTCATGGGGGACGATCATGCGGCGGCTCCGCGATACCAAGCTCATGCGAAGTGATGACCCGCGGACAACGGCCGCGAGTTGCCATGTTCGAGCCGACGCGCGCTCACGGCGCCGCCCAGGCATACACCACCCGTACCACCAGAATGCCAAGGACGGTCAGCGCCAGCGAGCCGACAACGTGGGAGGCAATCGCAATCGTTCCCCAAAGATATTCCCTGCGAAGCAGCAAGGTGACGATCTCGGCGGAGAACGTCGAGAACGTGGTCAGACCGCCAAGAAATCCAGTGGTCGCCAGCAGTTGCATCTCCGGACTCATAATCGCGTGACGGGTGATGATCTCCATCGCGAAGCCCATCAACAATCCACCGATGAGATTGGCGCTCAAGGTGCCGAGTGGCAGTGTCGGGAACACGGGGTTGAGCATGACCCCAAGTCCCCAACGCAGCCAGGCGCCCATCGCGGCACCGCCTCCTACCGCAAGAATACCGCCCCAAGGCATACCGAATTCCTTCCGCACCAACACGGCCCGGCAATCACCTAGAAAGTCGTCAACGGATAAATTGGTCCACGTAATCCGCGCCAAGACCGGCGTCGCGATAGTGCCTGCGGCACATCTCGATCTTGGTGAACACATCCTCGTATCCAATCTGTTGACCGGCTTGGTCGAGGTAAATCATGGCGCCGCTGATATTAAAAAAGGTGATCATTTCGCGGCAGTCTTCGGGAACGACGAGAGTATGGACCTCGCCCGGAGGCTCGTAGACGAAGCTTCCCTCTTCCGCAATCCAATCGTGCTCGAGATAGCGCCACTTGCCCTTGATGACGTACCCGACGACGACCATCGGATGGCGGTGGCGAGACAGTACTCCGGAACGCCGCACGCGCAACAAATTGCACCAGCCCCCGCTGACCGTGTTCAGCAACAGCGGTCGGAACCAGACGTCTGCCGCTTGCGGCACCCAGACGCGCTCGTCGCCGGGAATCGCCGCCACCGCGATCTCGGGGACGAGCCCTAAGCTCGGCAGAATCGCGGCAGCGGTCACTCAAGGCTCCTTCAGCGCGGAGGCGAGCTCCGCGACCTCGCGATCGACGTCGCGATCCTTTGGAAATGGCCTGCCCGCGCGCCGGTACCAATAGCGCGCGTTGCCGAAGTCTCCTTCCACAATGTGCACGATGCCGTGTGCCCAACATCCAAACCTGGATTCGTCCTGCTGCACGATAGCGTGCGCTTTTTCCCACTGTCCTTTTTTGAGATGACGTATCGCGGTTCCAAGTGCCATGGCTTCCCCCTATGCAATCAGATAACCTCCGTCGACCGGCAGGATAACGCCGGTAACAAACGCCGCGGCCGGCGAACACAGAAAAACAGTCGCGGCCGCGATATCGTCCGGCTCACATGGCCGACAAGAAGATCGGCGCGGAACCTGCTTGCGCTCATTGTACCGATCGCTTCAGGAACGCCGCCACGTCAGCTTGGGTGGGCAGCGGATCGACCGCGCCGTAGCCCGTGGTTGCCAATGCCGCTGCCGCGTTGGCATAGCGCGCGGCGGCAACTGCATCATCGCCGGCGACGATGCGCGCCGCGAACGCGCCGTCGAAGCAGTCGCCGGCGCCGGTAGCGTCGATGGCGTCGACCCGGTGTCCGGGAATGCGTTCGCGACCTTTGTCCCACGACACCCAGACGCCGTCGGGCCCCCATTTTCAACGCCACCAGAGGCGCACCACTAGCGTGGCACCAATCGAGGATCGCACTCGCCTCGCTTGCGCCGGAGAGCAACGCCGCCTCGTCAAGGCTCGGCAGGAACCAATCGCAGAGCGGCAGCGTGGCGACAATCACCGCTCGGGCGCGAACCAGCGGCCACAGCTTCAGACGCAGGTTGGAATCATAGGAAATTCTGGCACCCGCCTCGCGCGCCGCGTCGAGCGCGGCGAAAACGCTGTCGCATGCGCTGGCGCTGATGGCCTGGCTGATACCCGACACGTGCAGCACTTTCGCATCGCGGATCAGGTCGAGCGGCATATCGGCCGGACGCATGCGGCTCGCCGCCGAACCGGCGCGAAGATAACTGAAC
>VBDA01000405.1:3188-6977 GCA_005883655.1 Betaproteobacteria bacterium
TGACGTAGGCGGTGGAAGCACCCAGCCGCGAGGCAGCGATAACGCAATTCGAGGTGTCGCCGCCAAAACCCTGCAGATATAGCGCTTCTCCCGCGCGCGTTTGATTGAATTCCAGCAGCGGTTCGCCCAGCGCGACGAGATCGAATCGAGCGTCGCGCACGATCGGGCGCATCAACGGGGATTCAAGGAGGCAAACCCGGCCGCGTATCGCGCCGCCGCCTCACGCACGGCATCGACCGTGGCCCCCGGGACGTACAGGTTCGAGCCGGTGCCAAATCCGTTGGCGCCGGCTTCCCAATACGCCGTCATATTGTCGGGGCGAATACCGCCGACCGGAAAGATCAGGGTCTCCTTCGGCAGCACCGCGCGCCACGCCTTGAGCGCGGCCGGCGACAGTTGCTCCGCGGGAAACATTTTCAGACCGTCGGCCCCGGCGCCAAGCGCCGCAAAGGCTTCGCTTGGCGTCGCGACGCCGGGCACGCACAGCATGCCAAGACGCTTCGCCTCGCGCACGATTCCAACATCGGCGTGCGGCATGACGATCAGCTTACCGCCGGCAGCGGCAACGCGTGCGACATCGGCCACCTCGATCACCGTGCCGGCGCCTGTCAGACAGCGCTCGCCAAAGCGATGCGCCAGGCGCGAGATGCTGTCGAAGGGTTGGGGCGAATTGAGCGGAACCTCGAGGATACGAAAACCGTTGTCGATGAGTGCGGCACCCACGGCGTCGATCTCCACCGGCGTAATGCTGCGTAGCACCGCGATAAGCGGCAGCGGACGAAGATACGATTGCAGCGTCATCTTATTTATCGGTCACCATGCCGGCGTGGCTCGCGATCCGCCACAAACCCCGCGCGGCGGCATCGGACGGACCGAGCACAGCCTCGATTTCGGCTAGCGCGAGCGCGCGACGATAGCGCACCGACAGCGCGGCGTCACCGAGCAGCATCACGGTTGCGCGTGCCAGGCTCCGTCGAGCGAGCCAGGCGCGCGCCGCGGCAATCTCCGCCCCGAGCAGTAAACCCGAAAGGTAATCGTCGACGCCCGTCGGCGCAAGCACTTCTGTCAGCGCCAGCGTCCGCGCGGAAAAGAGGTCGTGCGTCAACGCCGCATTCTGACGGAGGCTGTGCCGCACTCCCCGATCAAGCGCGGCGTCGTCGACGCTGGCGAGAGCAAGCCGGCCGAGAATGCTGTGTTCGCGCAACACCGCGTACAACTCACCGGTCATGAAAGTCGCAAAGGTCTCGACGCCGTCGGGGCCGGCGATGACCCATTTGCTGTGCGTCCCTGGCAAGACGATGACTTGCCGTGCGACTATCCTATCTGACAAGGCGCCGAAAACCTGTGTCTCCTCACCGCGAATGACGTCGGGCACCTCATCGATGTCTTGACACATCAATCCCGGAACAATGAAGAGCCGCGTTCCAGGCACGCCCACCAACGACGCAGCGATCGCTTCGAATCCCGCCGGACACCTGCAATAGGGCGCCTCGACCCAGCCTTGACGGCTGCCGATCATTCCGGATGCGATCAGTGGTACATCGTCGGGCAGCTCACCGCCGCAGAGAACGCTCAGCGCGTCGGCAAATCCGCCGCCAGCCACCCGCTGTACCCCCAACGGGGCGCTGCGCACGCTGACGACGTTGCCATGATCGCCGAGCGCGTACGCGCGCGCAGAGCTGGTGCCCCAATCGATGGCGATCAGGCGGACATCATCCATGGCGGATGCGCAGGATGAATGCAGGAAATCGGATAGGAATCGGCGCGCCGTGCGAAATTGCGCGGGCGCCGCTACCAGCGTGCGGCGGCGTCTTCGTCGCTGGCGCGTGCCTCGACCCAGCGCTCGCCTTCGGGCGTCTGCTCTTTTTTCCAGAAGGGCGCGCGAGTCTTGAGGTAATCCATGATGAACTGGCACGCGGCGAACGACTCCCCGCGGTGTGCGCTGGTGACTGCGACGAGCACGATCTGATCGCTTGGACTTAGCGGCCCGACGCGGTGTATGACGAGGGCGTCGTAGATGTCCCAGCGCTGCTTCGCATCCTCTACGATTTGCGCCAGCGCTTTCTCGGTCATTCCCGGGTAATGCTCGAGCGTAAGCGTGCTCACCTGCGATGCGTCGTTGAGATCGCGCACCACGCCGACAAACGTCGCGACTGCGCCAACGCGCTTGTCCCCGGCCCGCAAGGCGGCGAGCTCGGACGAGACATCGAAATCATGTTCCTGAATCCGGACGGGCATCGAGCGTCAGCCTCCGGTAACCGGCGGAAACAAGGCAACTTCGTCGTCGTGCCCGATCGGCGTCGTCGCCTGTGCGACGTCATGGTTCACCGCGACCCGGACGGCTCGCCCGGACGCGAGCTCGTGGGCCCAGACGCCACCCCGAGTCCGCAGCCACGTCAGCAGGGCGGCGACAGTCCCGACGTCGCCGGGCAAATCGACCTGCTCCGCCGACTTGCCGAATGCGTCTCGGAGACGAGCAAGGTAGACAATGCGGACCATGGGCAAGCTACAAGCGGGAGACGTTGCGTCGATTCTATCGCATCGACAAAAAACGCCAGCGGTACCAAGACAACTCGCTGGCGTCGACTATTGGAAGGACCGATCAGGCAGCGCTTAGAACTTGAATTGGACGCCCAGGGTGACCTGATCGGACTCGGGCAGCAGACCCGCACTGATGGCGTCTCCGTTGAAACGATTGAAGCGCGAATACTCCACGCGCAAGCCCAGCGCCTGGGTCAGATCGTAACGCAGACCCACGCCATAGTTGACGCCGTCGCGCTGCCGCCTGGTGTCTCCGACGACCAGCGTCAGTGGCGCCGACAATGCTCGGGCATCGCTTTGCGCATATCCCAGACGCCCATATAGCGCAAGGCGGCGCACGAATTCCCAGCTCGTATACACGTCCGCGTTCCAGGCTCGGGTCGAATCCGACAGCCTCAGCCCGACGCTGCTGACCCCGATCACGCCGGGACGCAAGGCGTACTTGTCACTGGCGTTAAACGCCGCCTCAACCGAAATGTCGCTCGACCAGCGGTAGCCGCCGAACACCAGCGCTCGCTGTGTGGCATCCTCGGCCGCGGGGGCGGTAAATCGATTCCAGGCGAAGGGCAGCTTGCCAAGCGTAAGTCCCATCGCGTCGGCGCCGGCTTCGCGAACGGCGACGCCGCCATAAAAGCCGTCCAGGGCGGCAGCACTTCCGCAGACCGCCATCAGCAGCGCCAGTAAAATCGCGCGAAGTGTCTGTTTTTTCATCGTTTCAGCAAGCGCTCAGTGGGGACTATCCACCGGTGATACCCGAGCGATGCACAAACATACCCACGATTTGACCTTACGCCGGGGTATTTCCGAAGTCAATTCGCCAACGATCCGGTCCGACGACCGGCGCGCCGGGGTGTTGCAAGGATGCATCCGGCGACCGGTATGCGAAACTGTCGCAGGGACGCCCGCAGGCGCCTTGAACGGCTATAGCCCAGATTGGAGACGATTCCGCCTTCAGAGTTCCTGCTGCGGCGCGCAGCAAGCCTCAAGGTGGCCAAGGTGTGCTACACAGGGCCGCGCGACTCGGCGTGAGCAATGATGAACGCGGCGATCGGCGCGACGTCGCCCAGATCGAAGAGGGGTAGCGTCGTGGTAAGCGGTCCGTCCGTGGCCACGGCGACGATATTCTTGTCGCGGGGATGCAGCATCGACTTGCCGACGCTGGCGCGGTAGACCTCGAGTTTCGGGATCGCGGCACTCTTGAAGCCTTCGACCAGCACCAGATCGCAAGGCGAGAGGCGCGCCAGCGCT
>VBDA01000406.1 GCA_005883655.1 Betaproteobacteria bacterium
TGCCTGATCGATGTCGAACTCATGGTGCGCGTGTTTTACCAGCGAGACCACCAGGCCTTTGGCGCGCAGCTGGGGTATGAGCCGCTCGACGAGCGTCGTCTTGCCGCTGCCCGACCAGCCCGCGAATCCGAAAGCCTGCATCACACCCACCATTTACGCCGCAGCGCCGTGTCGTTCACTAGCGTCTTCGTTCCTTGCCCTGGATCGCTACGGCGCG
>VBDA01000407.1 GCA_005883655.1 Betaproteobacteria bacterium
TCTCGCCTTCCGGCCGAGCGCGAACTGGCGACCAAGCTCGGCGTGAGTCGCGCGTCGGTGCGCGAGGCCATCATTTCGCTCGAAATCGGTGGGCTGGTCGAGGTGCGCATCGGAACCGGCATCTTCGTGACCGCGTCCGCGGCTTCGGCGGGCACGCGCGATCGCGACGTTGGCCCTGGTCCGTTCGAGCTCCTGAGCGCGCGTAAGCTGATCGAGGGTGAAATTGCAGCGCTGGCGGCCGCGAATGCCAGCGACCACGATATCGAAGGCCTGCGACAGACTGTCAGGCGCATGGAGTCCAACGTCGACGATTTCGGCGTCCGCGAGGAGAGCGATCGCGATTTTCATCTGCGACTGGCCAAGGCTTCCGGTAACGGTTCGCTCGAACTGGTGGTCGAAGGATTGTGGGCGCAGCGCGCCGAGCTGTGGGGGAGAATGCAAAAGCATTTTCACACTACCGACCTGGCGCGACAGACCATTCGCGATCACGCCGCCATCGTCAAGGCGGTTGCCGCCCACGATGCATCGGGTGCGCGCGCCGCGATGCGGCGTCATATCGCGCGTGTCGTGCACGAATTCGAGCGGGGCCTCGAAGGAGCGGCGCAGATTCAAAAAGCGACAGGACCATCGAGTGCGAAACACGGCAGGCGGGCGATACTGCCGACGGCATAACGCGTCGAAGATAAGAGAAGATTTGCAAAGCGCGTGGCGCTGCCGCCGCGCATACCCAGGCTGGCATCCACGTCATACCGATCCAAAACCGATTTTCCAGAGGAGGAGCAATGAATACAGTCAAGTCGAATGCCGCCGGCGCAAGCCGGGCGCTGCTTTGCGCGGGCGCCCTTTGCGCGGCGCTGTTTGGCCTCGCGAGCCCGCTTTGGGCGGCGCCGGTCACCATCAATATCGTCGATGTCGCGGGCAACCTTGCGCTGACGCAGGACGCGATCGAGGGCTACCAGAAGAAGCACCCGGAGCTGATCTCCAAGATCAACTTCACCAAGGCGCCCGCGCCGGAGCTTCCGGGCAAGCTGAAGGCAATGCAGGGGGCGGGCCGCAGCGATATCGACATGGTGCTGACCGGCACCGATTTTCTTGCTGCGGGCATCGAGCAGGGCGTGCTGATAAAAGTGCTGCCAGAATACGCGAGCAAATTCCCGAACCTTACGGCGAACTATCAGCCGGCGGCTGCCAAGATGCAGGAGCTGGCGCACGACTACGGCGTGGCGGTGACGTTCATGCCGGCGGGACCGCTCGTCGAGTACAACCCCGACAAGGTGAAGCAGGTGCCGACGACGCCGGCCGAATTGCTGGCGTGGTGCAAGGCCAATCCGAACCGCCTGATCTACGCCCGTCCGGCGAACTCCGGCCCGGGCCGAACGTTCATCATGGGCCTGCCCTACATCCTCGGCGACAAGGACCCCAAGGACCCGGTGAACGGGTGGGAAAAAACCTGGGCGTATCTGAAAGACCTCAACAGCTGCATCGAGTATTACCCGACCGGGACCGGGGCGGTGATGAAGGAGCTCGGTGAAGGCTCGCGCGACATTACGCTGACCATGACTGGCTGGGACATCAACCCGCGCGTGCTCGGCATCGTTCCCAAGTCGTACAAGGTTGCGCCGTTCAAAGGCATGACCTGGATCAACGACGCGCACTACATGGTGATTCCGAAGGGCGTGCCGCCAGAGAAGATCGCCGCGGTGCTCGATCTGATGGCGTACTTGCTGACGCCGGAAGCGCAGGCTTACACCTACGACAAGGGCTATTTCTATCCAGGTCCCGCAGTCAAGAACGTGAGCTTGTCGATGGCGCCGAAAGAGAGCCAGGACGCGATCAAGGAATACGGCCGTCCCGAGTACGAAGGCTGGCTGGCGCAGTTTCCGCATACGCAGTCACTCGAGCCCAAGGCGCAGGTCGAGGCGTTCAGGATCTGGGATCAACAGGTCGGAACGCAAAAAACGAAGTGACGCGGGTGTCCATGGACGTGAAGGAGGTGCGTTGAATACCAATTCTTCTGGTACGAGCGTCAATCACACTGCGGCCGGCGCGATTCTGCACTATGCGATTGCATTCCTTTTTGTAATCGCCTGCTGCGGCGCCAGAGGGCAGACTCCGCCGCTTCCAAAAGGCCCGGTGACGATCAGCGTGGTCGACGTCGCGGGCGATCTTGCGTTGACGCAGGGCGCGATCGAGGCCTACCAGGCGAAGAATCCGAATTTGGTAGCCAAAGTCAATTTCACCAAGGCGCCCGCGCCCGAGTTGCCGGCGAAGCTCAAAGCCATGCAAGGGGCCGGACGCAGTGATATCGATCTCGTGCTCACTGGGGTCGTTGCCTTGTCTGCCGGCATCGACCAGGGACTCTGGGTGAAGCTGCTTCCCGATCACTCGGCGAAGTTTCCCAACGTGATGGACAATTACCTGCCCGCGGCGAAGAAGATGCAGGATCTGGCGCAGGGCGAAGCGCTGGTGGTCACGTTCATGCCCGCGGGGCCGCTCCTCGAATACAACCCCGACAAGGTCAAGCAGCCGCCGACGACACCGGCCGAATTGCTGGCGTGGTGCAAAGCCAACCCCAATCGCTTCGGTTATGCGCGGCCGGCGAATTCGGGACCGGGCTTTACGTTTCTGATGGGCTTGCCGTATCTGCTCGGCGACAAGGATCCGCGCGATCCGGCCAAGGGATGGGACAAGACCTGGGCGTTCCTGAAGGAGCTCGACACCTGCATCGAGTATTACACCACCGGCACCGCGGCCATCATGAAAGAGCTGGGCGAAGGCTCACGCGACATGACGGTCACCATGACCGGATGGGATTTGAATCCGCGCATTCTCGGCATCGTTCCGAAGAACTTCAAGGTAACGCCGTTCAAGAACATGACCTGGGTCAACGACGCCCATTACATGGCGATTCCCAAGGGCGTTCCGCCCGAAAAGCTGGCGGTCGTGCTGGACCTGATGGCGTATTTGCTGAAGCCGGAAGCGCAGGCATTGACCTACGACAAGGGATATTTCTATCCCGGCCCCTCGGTGAAGAACGTTCCGCTGTCGATGGCGCCGAAGGAAAGTCAGGACGCGATCCGGGAATTCGGCCGCCCTGAATACGAAGGGTGGCTGGCGCAATATCCGCACGTTCCCACGCTGGAAGCCAAGGCAGTGGTCGAGGCTTTCCGCAAATGGGACAGCGAGGTTGGCGCTCAGAAAACGAAATGACGCGGCGAAGCGTGCCATGAAGCACGATTTCAGCGATCTCAAGCTCGACCGCGTCACGCGCAGATTCGCGGGGGCCGGCGGCCATGCCTTCGCCGCCCTGAACGAGCTCACGCTGACGGTCAAGCGCGGCGAGTTCATCTGCCTGCTGGGACCGTCGGGCTGCGGCAAGTCGACGGCGCTCAACTGCATCGCCGGCCTGATGCAGCTTTCGGGTGGAAGCATCTGGCTCGACGAGCAGCGCATCGACACCTTGCCGCCGGAAAAGCGCGGCTTCGGCATGGTCTTTCAGAATTACGCTCTCTTTCCGCATATGACGGTGGCCAAGAACATCGGCTTCGGACTTCGTATGCGCGGCGTGCGCGCGGCCGAGATCGCGCCGCGGGTGGCGCACGCGCTCAAGCTCGTTCAGCTTACCGGCCAGGAGCATAAGCTCCCCGGCCAGCTTTCCGGCGGCCAGCAGCAGCGGGTCGCGATCGCGCGCGCCATCGTGATCGAGCCGCCGCTGATCCTGATGGACGAGCCTTTGTCCAATCTCGACGCGAAGCTCCGGATCGAGACCAGAGCCGAAATACGCCGCATTCATCGTCAGCTTGGGCGGGCGACGATCTACGTGACCCACGACCAG
>VBDA01000408.1 GCA_005883655.1 Betaproteobacteria bacterium
CGCGATCGCTGCGCTTGCGCCGGCAGGTGCGGCCGCGCCTCCGGCCGCGAACGCGGCGACGACCAAAACGACACCCATCGAGACCGGCATCTCCTGGTACAAAGGGGACGTCGACTCAGCGTTTGGCGTGGCTAAGGCAGAGAAGAGGCCCGTGTTCCTGTATTGGGGCGCCGTGTGGTGCCCGCCCTGCAATCAGGTCAAGGCGACGATCTTCAATCGTCAGGATTTCATCGAGCGCTCACGCTTTTTCGTTCCCGTGTACATCGACGGCGACAGCCCGAGCGCGCAGCGGCTCGGCGCGCGCTTCAAGGTGAGCGGGTACCCGACCATGATCCTGCTCAAGCCCGATGGCACCGAGATCACACGGCTGCCCGGAGAGGTCGAAGCCGAGCAGTACATGCGGGTGCTCACCTTGGGCATGAATGGCGCGCGGCCAGTCAAGCAAACGCTGGCCGCGGCGCTGGCGCACGATGGCGCGAAGCTGACTCCCGAGGACTGGCGGATGCTTGCGTATTACTCATGGGAAACCGACGAACAGCAACTGCTGAGCAAGGAGAAACTGGCAGCGACGCTGCAACGCGTGGCGCAGGCGTGTCCCGCCGATCAACCGGAAACCGCAGCGCGGCTCAAGCTGCAGGCGCTCGTAGCCGCGGCGAAGGCAAAGGACGCCAAGCCGCGTGATGACAAGTCCGCGACGGCGCAGCTCATGTCGGTCCTTGCGGATCCGAAGCTCGCCCGCGAAAATTTTGACCTGCTGGTTTATTACCCACGCGAGGTCTCGAATCTGGTGACGCTTCCGAAATCGCCCGAGCGCGCGCGAGTCGTCGCCGCGTGGAATGCAGCGCTCGACAGGCTTATTGCCGACACTTCGCTGTCGACCGCCGATCGCCTGTCGGTGGTCGATGCCGAGGTCGCGCTGGCCAAGCTCGACGCGCCCGAGGCGACGCTGGCCGACGCTCTGTTGAAGACCGTGCGCGAGGAAACCGCGCGCGCCGATCGCGAAACCGCGGACGCGTATGCGCGACAAGCCGTGATCAGCGGCGCGGCGGAGGTGCTCGAGAATGCGGGGCTTGGCGACGAATCCGACGCGCTGCTCAAGCGGGAACTTACGCGCACGCATTATCCCTACTATTTCATGCTCGGGCTGGCCGCGAATGCCAAGAAACGCGGCGACAAGAGCGCTGCGGTGGAGTGGGCGGAAAAGGCGTACACCGCGGCCGAAGGCGACGCCACCCGCTTGCAGTGGGGCGCGAGCTACATCAACACCATGATCGACCTTGCGCCGGAGGACTCGGCGCGTATCGAAAAAGCCGCGCTCAAAGTCATCGGAGAGCTCGATCCGGCTCCGGACACGTTTTACGAGCGCAATCGCCGCTCGCTCGAGCGCATCGGCAAGAAGCTCGCCGCGTGGAACAAGGACAGCCGCCATGATGAAGCGCTCAAGCGTATTCGCGCACGAATGGCGAGCGTCTGTGCGAAGCTGCCCGCTTCGGATCCGGCGCGCACGACGTGCACCGGGGTGTTGCGTCCGGCGGCCAGCGCGAAAGCGTAACGTTCAGCGCAAAGGAAGAATCGATGCGATCCGAACATTCGGCGTCAGGCGTGATCGCGTTAGGTTGCGCCGTCGCGGCCGCGATGGCTTTCTCGAGCGCTTCCACCATTGCCGGCGAGGCGAAGGGCACGATCACCTACAAAAGCAAGGCCGGTGCGATCGTGGTGACGATAAAGAATGCCTATCTCATCAAAGGCCCCGACGTCGTGAGTGGCAAGACCATTCGTCGGGTGGTTCTTTCGGTCGCGGATATCGGTGCCAAGCTCGGCGCCTGCGGGACCATGTTGTGCTCCGACGGCGACATCGGCGAGGGCATGACCATCGATTTCGACGCGGGTCCGCGGCTCAACTACTGGTTCGTGGGCAACAACCAGCTGGTGCAATATTCCGGGACTGCGGATCCTGCGTCGCTGAAACTCACCGCGGACACGCCTCAACGGCTCGCTGGCAGATGGGATATCGACGAAAGCGCCGCGGGCGGACCGCGGATGCAGATCGAGTTCGATGCGCCCTTGGTGAAGGAAGTCACGAAGTTACGATAGCGCCGGTTGGAAGCTCGTCGGCGGCACGGCCCGTGGAACGGAAGTGGATCCCGCCTGCCACGGCGGCAGTCACGTAGCGAGCAGGCGCCTAATCACCGCTGCCGTTCGCGACTGCGGCGCCGAGGTCCTCCGCGCCGTATATCCTCAATCCGAACAGTTGGCCAAGCGCCTTTCGGTACTGAGCCGCACCGGTGCGCATGCTGTTGTTGTGACTGCCTCCCTCGACCAACAACAACGTCTTCGGCGATATAGCCGCGTCGTAGAGTTGTTGGCTGAATCGCGAAGGCACGAAGCGATCTGCCGCGCCATGGACGACCAGCACCGGCATCGCCACCTTCGCCATCTTGCTCATCGAATCGAATTTCTGGGACATGAGGAGCCCGACGGGCAGCCAGGCATAGGTCACCTCACGCGCCATGTCGGCGAGGGTAGTGAAGCTCGATTCAACAATCAGGCCGCCGGCTGTAGTGCCGGGCGGCGACGCCGCCTGGTTCGCTGCTCGGGATTTGGATTTGGCATTGGGGGCGGACAGGTGTTGCGCCCGCGGCTGACGCCGCATCGGCAAGCGCGATCTCGGGCGGCGCGTCTTGTTTGCTGAGCGACGCCGCCAGATCGACCGCGACGGCACCGCCGAGCGAGTGGCCGTAGATGTAGCGCCGCGCCGGATCCGGTTGCTGTGCGACCAGCCAGTCCCATGCCGCATGCGCATCTTCGTAAACGGTCTTTTCCGAAGGCTGGTCGCCATCGCTCTTGCCGAAGCCGCGATAATCGATCGCCAGCACCGAAAATCCGAAGGCCCGGAGCTGTTCCAGCCGGAATACCTGTCCGGTCAGGCTCCAACGCGCGCCGTGCAAATAGAGCACTGCCGGGGCGTTCGGATTTTTGGCTGGCCACCACCACGCATGGATGCGCTGCGCGTCGGCATCGTGGTTGACCGGAATATCGAATTCACGAACACCATCGGGCAACCCGACATACCACCCCGGCGTCTCCTTGACCACACGAAAGGTGAGACGCTCTTCCTCGTACTGAAGCGCAGCGGTGCCGCAGGCCGTGAGTACTCCCAGAATGGTCGCCCCGACGAGCAGCCGTCTGGTAATCGGATGGCGTTCGGCGAACGACGATGGCGACATGGTCGATGATTTGCGGCGAGACGTATTCACAACGAAAACCCCGCCGTGGCCGTTGACTGGACTTTGGCGAAGCCCGACAGACCGTGGCCCTCGCAAAGGGTTCCACGTCGCGCGCGAAGCGCCGGCCGCCCTTCGCCTATAATTCCGCCGTGCGCGCCGCCGAGTGCGCGGTCATCCGTTCCCGCGAAAGGAGCATCATGAGCACCACCCGTAATGTAGCGGTCATCGTCGGCAGTCTCCGCAAGGAGTCCTTCAATCGCAAGATGGCCAAGGCGATGATCGCGATGGCACCGCCGTCGCTGAAGCTGGAGATCGTCGAAATCGGGCAGGTGCCGCATTACAACCAGGACTTCGACGCCGACCCGCCTCAGGAGGCAAAAGACTTCAAGGGCCGCATCCAGCAAGCCGACGCGGTGCTGTTCGTGACGCCGGAGTACAACCGCTCGGTGCCCGGCGTGCTCAAAAACGCGATCGACGTCGCATCGCGGCCGTACGGCAAGAGCGCGTGGAACGGCAAGCCGGGGGCAATTCTCAGCCTCTCGCCGGGCGTCATCGGCGCCTTCGGCGCCAATCACCATCTTCGCCAGTCGCTCGTTTTCCTCAACGTTCCGGCCATGCCGCAACCCGAGGCTTACATTGGCGGCGCCGCCAAGATGTTCAGCGATACGGGGACGATCATCAGCGACGACACGCGCGAGTTCGTGACCAAGTTCCTGCAGGCATTCTCGCAGTGGATTGAGAAGAACATCGCGAGTCAGAACGCTTAAGCTGCCCGGCGCCGCCGCAGCGGCCGCGATTGCGGAACCGGTGCCGTTAGACCACACGGCGCAGGTTCGGCGCTTCGCCCGCCGGCTTTGTCCATACCGAGCCGCGCATCCAGACTGCCGTTTCCGCCACGCCCAGCGCGCGGCTGAGCAGATAGCCTTGCACCATGTCGCAGCCCATAGCGCGCAAGCGGTCGAGCGTCGCGTCATTCTCGACCCCCTCTGCTACCACGGACAGGCCCAGGTTATGCGCGAGCTCGATGGTCGAACGCACGATGAGGGCGTCGCCCGCGTCGGTGGCCATGCCGATGACCAACGATTTGTCGATCTTGAGCTCGTGCACCGGCAGCCGCCGCAGGTACGCCAGCGACGAATAACCGGTACCGTAGTCGTCGATCGCCAGCTTGCAACCCAGCGCATGAAGCCGCTCGAGATTCTTGATCCCATGCGCGGGATCGTCCAGCACGGCGCTCTCGGTGATCTCCAGTGTGATCCACCGCGCCGAGCATCGATGCCGCTTGAGCAGCTCCACGAAGCGGTCGGGCAACGTCGCGTCCATCAAGTCGCGCGTCGAGAGATTGATCGACACGTTCATCCGCAATCCATCCAAGCGCCACTCCGCGCACTGCGCGATCGCATGCGCGAGCACCCATTGAGTGATCGCGCGGATGTACCCGGTTTGCTCGGCGAATGGGATGAATTCCGTCGGCTGAACCAATCCGCGCGTTGGATGCCGCCAGCGCACCAGCGCCTCGGCGTAATGCTCGCCCCCGGTTCCGCGCAAGGGGACCTTGGGTTGATAGGTGAGCGTCAGCTCGTCGTTGTCGACTGCCTTGCGTAGATCGCTTAGCAGCGACAGGCGCTCACTGCTGTGCTGATCCGCGCCTTCGTCCCACACGGCCACGCCGCAATTGTTGCGCTTGGCCACGTACATCGCGATATCGGCGCGACGAAGCAGCGTCGCTCCCTCGCCCCCATGCCCGGGAAACACCGCGATGCCGACGCTGGCAGAAACGTCGACGACATGACCCTGAAGCGTCATCGGCAGCTCGAGCGCGCGCAGGATCGCTCTCGCGAGACGCTGTGCTTCGGCGATTTCTCCTCCGGGCAGCAGCAAGGCGAACTCGTCGCCGCCCAGCCTGGCCACGACGTCGCCCTCGCCCGTTCCCACCGTCTGCAATCGCAGCGCGACCTCGCGCAGCAGCAGGTCGCCAATCGGATGCCCGAGCGTATCGTTGACGTACTTGAAGTGATCCAGGTCCATCAGCAGCACGGCGACGGGCGTCGCTGCGGTCGCGGCGTCGGCGATCGCCTTGTCGAGCAGATCGGCAAACAGCACGCGGTTAGGGAGGCCAGTGAGCGTGTCGCGGTAGGCGAGATCCATGATGCGCGATTCGCGGCTGGCGATGTCCTGCTGCATGTTTTTGAACGCTGTCGCAAGGTCGCCGATCTCGTCGCGACGCGAGGCTGCCGGCAGTTCGCTGTAATCACCCGCTGCGATCCGCCTCGCCACATGCGCGAGCTCGCGCAGCGGACGGGTAATGCCGCGCGCGATTGCTACGCTGGCGATGATCGAAACGACAACCGCCAGTAGCGAGATGAGAGCGAGCTGCCGCTGTAGCCGGCGAAACGGCTCCAGCGCCGATGACAGCGGTTCCTGCAGCACCGCGATCACGGTTTCACCGGAGCGCGTCGGCAAATTCAGCACGCGCGTTACCGAAGCATCGCTGAAGATCGCGTTGCCTTCGTCATCGCTCTTTGCGTAGCGGTTGGCGCCAACGTCGTCCAGGAGCGTAAGCCGCTCCGAGTTCGTCAGGGTGGTGGTGCCCTGTATGCGCCACGATTCGCGGCTTTGCCGGCTCAAGAACGATACCTGCAGTCGCGTCAGCCCCTTGAGATCCTGCGCCAGCGCATCGTTGACGGCGAACCCGATGGCCACCCAGGCGACCGGTATCGGCGCCATCACCGGCACCACCACCAGCTGATAGAGCTGGCCGTTGATGAGCACCATCGCCGACGATTGCTGGTTCTGTTCCGCCTGAGCAATGAGATTGGGAAACGGAAAGGGCTTGTCGACCGTGGTCCCGAGCGTGTCGCTCACGACCCGCTGATCGAGACCGATCACCATCATCAGCGAGGCGTCGATCCGTTTGCCATAGTTCGCCAGCACCGAGGCGATCGTGTCGCGGTCACCCGTCGAGATCACCTCGCGAAATGCGTAATCCGCCGACATCAGACGGGCGCCCTGAACGATGCGCTGTGTGTCCTGCTCGAGCAGGCGATCGAACACCCGCGCTCCCGCCACCAGAGCCTCGCCGACTGACTTGCGCGCCGCGGACATGCCGGCGGTGTAGATCAGGACAAATCCGCCCACCTGCACGATAACGATGAGCAAAAGAAAGAGCGCTAGAATTCGGCTCTGCAGGCTGCGCATGGTCACGGTGCGAAGCACGTTCATGGGCGGGGGGGAGGAGGCTGACGATTCGAACGCGCGCCCGCATGAGCAGTCGCAACACGCCGCTCGCCCGCGCGCCTCGGATACAGAGCTCGCGATCGAAGTGCAGAGGTGCCCCCTGCCGCCGCCGTCGATCGCAAGGCCTTCAAAGGTTTCAGACAAGAGAGCACGTTTCTCCAAGCGAACGACGAACCTGCTCGCGTTGTGCCCGGTGAGGTCGAGGCTGTTCGTGGAATTACTTATAAAACAGCCACTTGCACTGTCACGCTCACCACGCGCATTCGCTGCCGTCGTCTCGCATCAAATGTGCTTACCGTAGCTAACCCAGTCGGCTCTGACTAAGCAAATTCCCTGCCTTCCTCTCGTGCACGCTCCTCCCCGCATCGCGCACCGCCGCGAAATGGATACCGAGCTGCGGCG
>VBDA01000409.1 GCA_005883655.1 Betaproteobacteria bacterium
ATGGCGTGACGGCGGCGACGACACCCACCGGTCGCGCGATTTCGGTCAAGCCCAGCTCCGGCAGCTCGGCGATCACCCCGACCGACTTGGCGCCGCGCAAATCGTCGAGCAGGCCGATGGTCTTGCGCCTGTTCTTGGCGATCTTGTCGGCGACGTTTCCGAGGCCGGTATCGCGCACGGCGATCTCGGCCAGCATGCGATTGTGCTCCGGATGGATGATCGCCCATCCTGCCGCGGTGACGACTTCGTCGACCTGTTCCTGGCTCCAGTCGTCAATCACGCGCTGCGCAACGCGGGCGCGCAAGACGAGTGCGCCCGCCAGACGCACAGTCTCGCGGTCCAATTCGAGTCGGTCCTTGGCACCCACGCTAGTCGCTCACTCGTCTCATTCGGGTTTTAACCTGGCACGGCAAATAACGACCTCGCCAGCGCGCTGCACCATGAGAACAAACACGTCAGCGCTTCGCGGCGGTCGATTTGTATTTGTCCAAATGACGCACCGGCAAGGCCAGCGCATCGCGCCGGAACGGGTCGCCGAGCTCGCGCGTGACCATCATTTCCAGCACCGTCGTCTTGCCTTCCGACTGCGCTTTTGTCGCGGCGGCGAGCGCGGGGCCGACGTCGGACAGCTTGTCGACGCGAACGCCTTCCGCACCCATCGCCTTGGCCACCGCGGCCCACGACGGTTGCTTGTCCAGGTTCACGCCGACAAAGCGATTGTCGTAGAAATCGACGTGGTTCTTTTTTTCCGCGCCCCACTGCCCGTTGTTGAATACGACCGCGGTAACGGCAATGTTCTCGCGCACACAGGTCTGGAGCTCGCCGAAGCTCATGCCCCAGGCGCCGTCGCCGACGTAGGCAATGGCCGGCCGGTCGGGCGCGGCGACCTTGGCGCCGATCATGGTCGGGAAAGCATATCCGCAATTGCCGAAGCTCATCGCCGCGAACATGCTTCGCGGGTGGTTGAAGCGCAAGTACGAGTTCGAGATCGAGCAGATGTTGCCGATGTCGGTGGAAACCATGGCGCCTTCCGGCATCGCCCGCTCGAGCTCGCGCAGCATCTGGCGCGGGTGCATGTAGCTCGAGCCCTTCGCCACCTCGAGCGACCACGCGTCCTTTTCATGCGCCCATCCATCGAGCTCGGTCTTCCACGCGGCTTGTTCGGCGCGCACGTCGGCCAAGCGCGCGTCCTTGTTCGCGTGACACGCCAGAGCTTTGCCGGCAAGACGGGAGATCAGCGCTCGCGCCGCGGCTTTGGCGTCACCGCAAATGCCAACGGTGGCCGTTTTCACCAGGCCCAGCATCTTCGCGTCGGCGTCGACCTGGATGATCTTGGCGTTCTTGGGCCAGTATTCCAATCCATGCTGCGGCAGCGTGCCGAACGGCCCCAGCCGCGTGCCGAGAGCCAGGACGACGTCGGCTTTGGCGATCAGTTTCATCGCCGCCTTCGATCCCTGATAGCCAAGCGGCCCGCACCACAGCACGTGGTCCGCCGGGAACGAGTCGTTGTGCAAATAGCTGTTCGCCACCGGTGCCTGCAGCAGCTCGGCAAGCTCGATTGCCTCGCGCTCCGCGTCGCCCATGACGACACCGCCGCCGCAAAGGATGACCGGGAATTTCGCGCCAGCAAGCAAATCGGCCGCCGCGTCCAGACTCTGCTCGCCGCCCGCGCCGCGCTCGACGGTCATCGGTCGCGGTATTTCGCATTCGATGTCGCCATAAAAGAAATCGCGCGGAATATTGACTTGCGTCGGGCCCATCTCCAGCATCGCGCGATCGAAGGAGCGCGAGGTCAGCTCCGCCATGCGCGCCTTGTTGTTCACGTGCGCCTGGTACTTGGTGATCCTGGAGAAGATCGGCAGTTGCTCGGTTTCCTGGAAGCCGCCGAGCCCCAAGGTCATCGATCCCGTCTCGGGAGTGATCACGACCACCGGCGAATGCGCCCAGTACGCCGCGGCAATGGACGTCACGAAGTTGGTGATGCCGGGACCGTTCTGCGCGATACATACGCCGTGCCGGCCCGAGACACGCGAATAACCGTCGGCCATGTGCCCGCCGCCCTGCTCGTGCGCGACCGAAATGAAACGGATGCCCGCCAGCGGAAACAGATCCAGCGCGTCCATGTACGCCGAGCCGACGATACCGAACACTTCCGTCACACCCTGCGCAACGAGGGTTTCGACAAAGGCCTCGGAAGGGGTCATGGTCCGGCGGCCAGTCACCACCGCGCGAGCGCCGGCCTTGGCGGCTAGATTCTTACTATCGGTCATGGTGTTCATATCGGCTCCAGGAGATCGGGTACGGCTTTAGTGCTTGAGTATATGGCAACGCGTAGTGGCAAAAATCTACTGCAACATCGAGTCCGGCTCGATATATTCGTAGCCGAGCGCGTCAGCGACCGGTCTGCAGGTGACCTTGCCCACCGCGACGTTCAGGCCATTCTTCAGATGCGGATCGTCAGCTAGCGCTTTTTTCCAACCCTTGTCGGCGAGCGCGAGGACAAACGGCAAGGTCGCGTTGTTGAGCGCGAACGTGGAGGTGCGCGGGACTCCTCCGGGCATGTTGGCGACACAATAATGGATCACGCCGTCGACGACATAGGTTGGATCCGCGTGCGTGGTCGGGTGAGACGTCTCGAAGCAACCGCCCTGATCGATGGCAACGTCGACGATCACCGAACCTTTTTTCATCTTTTTCACCAGCGCGGCGGAGACCAGCTTGGGCGCGAACGCACCCGGAATCAAAACGCCGCCGACGACGAGATCGGCGGTCGTGACATGATGCTCGATCGCGTCGTGGGTTGAAAACACGGTGTTGAGCGGACGGCCGAACTGGCGCCACAGCGCGCGCAACACCTCCGTGCTGCGGTCGAGCACCCAGACATCGGCGCCCATTCCGAGCGCGATGTGGCAGGCATGCGATCCGACAACACCACCGCCGAGGATGACGACTTTGGCGGGATCGACGCCGGGCACGCCGCCAAGAAGCACACCCAGCCCGCCGTGCGCCTTCTCCAGAAAATAAGCGCCGGCCTGGATTGCCATCCGGCCCGCGACTTCCGACATCGGCGCGAGCAGCGGAAGCCCACCCGATGACGAGGTGACGGTCTCGTAGGCAATGCACACCGCGCCGCTTGCGATCAGATCGCGCGCCTGCTCCGCGTCGGGCGCGAGGTGCAGGTAGGTAAACAGTAACTGTCCCGGCCGCAGCATCTTGCGCTCGGCAGCCTGAGGCTCCTTGACCTTGACGATCATCTCTGCCTGGCCAAACACCTCGGCCGCGGTCGCGACGATGCTGGCGCCTGCACTGCGATACGCGTCGTCGTCCATACCGATGCCCTGGCCGGCGCAAGCTTCGACGATCAGCTCATGGCCGTGCGCGCGCAGTTCGCGCGCGCTTCCCGGAGTGAGACCGACCCGATGCTCGAGCACTTTGGTCTCTTTGGGAACACCGATGCGCATGGGGATATGTGGTGTCCAGTTCGGCTGCAGGAATGACCCGGCGCGGAGGTCGGCACGAGCTCTGGCGCCGCGCGGCTGCCGGCTCGCTTGGGTACCGAGTAGCGTAGAATCGTAGCATAGCGGCGCACAAGCGGCGGGACCGTGAGGCCGCCGCGGCCATCCCGTCGCTCGCGTCGCAACGCCAAGGAGAATATCGCATGGGCCACGCCGAAACTACGTTCCGCGAACAGGTCGCACCGCGCCAGATCTCGATGGACGAATACTGGATGCCGTTCACACCGAA
>VBDA01000284.1 GCA_005883655.1 Betaproteobacteria bacterium
TTCATATGTATCGCCGAAGCAATTATCTCCAGGCACGCGTTCGTCACCTCGACGACAGCGCTTGCGCATGCGGCTGTGCGAGCGTCATGCGGCAAATTCGGTGAGCAGCTGACCCGCAAGCGGCGCTTCTTGCAGTAGTCCCCGGCGGTCGGCCACCTGAGTACCGTTGACCCATACGCCATGAACGCCGGTGGCATCCGTCGTTAGCCGTGGAGCTCCGCCGGGCAGATCGAACACCCTATGCTTGGGACCGCGGCCCACGCTACCGGGCTCGAACAGCAGCAGGTCGGCGGCAAAGCCTTCGCGAATCAGACCGCGGTCTTTCATGCCGAACACGGCGGCAGGATGGGCCGTGAGTCGCCGCACGGCTTCGCTCATTGCCATCGCACCCAGATCACGGGCCCAGTGACCCAGCAGGTGCAAGCCGAAGCCCGCATCGTTGAAGAACGTCAGGTGTGCGCCGGCATCGCTCAAGCTGACCATGCTGTACGGGTGATTGAGCATGCGGCCCACCGCATCTTCATCGGTGTTGAGAAGCTCGGCGGTGAACACGGTTTTCAGATCTTCGGCAATGGCGAGATCCAGCATGACGTCCAGCGGGTCGCGAGCCTCGGCTTGTGCGATATCGGCAATATTTTTCTGCTCGTACAAGGCATTTTGCGGCGTCGCGACTTCCACCACCTGAACCTTGTCCCATTCACCATTGAACAGGCGGAAGCTGGCGCTGGACGCCAGCTCGGCACGCAGCGCGTCGCGAAACTTGGGGTCCGCGAGCACGGCTTTGAGCGCGGCCGCTGCCAGACCCAATGCCGGCTTCCAGCCTTGCAGCCCTTCCACCGGATAGGGTGACGCGAGCGTGAAGTCCATCGTCAACGGGCAACACGAGACTTGACCGATCAGCCTGCGACCTCGCGTGTTGGCCTGGGAGATATCGTCCAAGTCGTTGAACACGGATTGAGGATTGGTGCTGTTGTGCAGCAGCGCCGCGATCATCACGGGCCTGCCGCTGCTGGCTGCAAGAGATTCCAGAAACGAAACGGCCGTATGGCCGCCCTTGGTAAGCATGTAAACACCTCGGCCGGACTCGCCCATGGCATTGACCAGCGCGGCCATCTCTCGGTCTTCCGCCAGGCGTGATGGCATGGGCAAGCCCGCTTCGCCGTTGTGTGCCGGGCTGGTGCTGCTGGCAAAACCGACCGCACCCGAGCGCATGGCGTCGCGCACGATCTGCCGCATCTGCGCGATTTCGTCATCGGTCGCCGCACGCGTTGACGCATCCTTGCCCATCACATAGGTGCGTACCGAGGAGTGTCCGATGTAAGCCGCGATGTTGACTGCGCTGCCCCGTCCGCGCAATTGCGCCATGTATTGCGCAAACGTCTCGAACCCCCAGTCGATTCCCTCGCGCAGCACGTCCAGCGACATGCCTTCCACTTGCGTCAAGTTGCGCATGGTGATTTCGCGGTCGGCCGGTCTGCATGGCGCGATGGTGAAGCCGCAGTTGCCGATGACTGCCGTCGTCACGCCCAGCGCTGGCGAGGGACGCACATAAGGGTCCCATGTGATTTGCGCGTCGAAGTGGGTGTGGCTGTCGATGATGCCGGGCATCAACGCCAACCCGTCGGCATCGACAACTTGCGTTGCAGATTCAGAAAGACGGAGGCCGATCGCTCTTACCTTTCCTTGTTCAATGGCGACATCCTTGACGGCGGGCTCGGTTCCTGAGCCGTCCAACACCAGCGCGTTCCGGATGAGGAGATCAAGCATGCGCTGGAATCCGATCGGCGAATCTTCTCAGCGGTCGTTAACCGGACAGTACCGACGTCGCGTCATTGAGAAACTATCACCCTTTGTATTCGAGCACGTGCATGCCGGCATTCCAGTCGCTGACGAACATCAGCCCTTCCTTGGTGACAAACAGGTCGGCCGTCTTCGCGTCGAGCGCGATGTTGGGGCGCGGATCGATCAGTTTGGCCGGAATCGGCGGCACCCAGTAGGCGATTTCCTTCGGCGCGAATTGGTCCCTGATGTCGAACACGCGCACGCCCGCGTTGTTGTAGGTGGCGAAGATGGTCTCCTCGCTTTGCATCGAGCCCGGGCGGTTTTCGTGCAGGTTGTGCGGCCCGAACGTGCCAAGCGAGCAGTAGTCGCGGTCCCGGGGCGTTGGCAGGGTGGAAATCGGCACCGGGTTCTCGGGCGCACGCACATCGAGCACAAAGGTATGGAAGGTGCCTTTGGCGCATTGCTGCGCGTTGGCCTCGTCGGCGATCACCGCCAGCTTGCGGCCGGGAAGCGGCAGTGGCGTGTGGGTGCCGCCCGGGAACGGCGGCGACCAGTTGATGTGCGAGAGTAGCTTCGGCTTGGCCGGATCGCTGATGTCGAGAATCGTGAACCCGCCATCGCGCCACGCGCCGTAGCCGAAATTACCGGCGGTGATCATATGGTGGAGCGCGGCGCGCTTGCCTTTCGGCAGTGTGGGAGTCTCGCCGGCCGCACGGTTCATGCCGGGCAGCGCCCAGCGCGAGACGATTTCCGGCTTGGTAATGTCTTTGAGGTCGACGATGGCGAGGATATGGTCGGTGTAGCCGTCGAAATGCGCGGCCACGGTGGCGTAGCGCCCGCCCGGCCACCAGACCCGGTTGATGCCGAAGCCGGGAATTTCGAGAAACGCGATTTCCCTCATCTCGCCGGGCTTGGAGATGTCGTGAATCGACAGCCCGGAGCGAAATTTTTTGCGGTTGGTGATGCTGTCGACCAGGTTGTTCTCGAAATAGCCACGCATGCCGTCGTAGGACTGCATCGCCACGATGTTCGCGCCATTGGCGAGCAGCAGCAGGTCTTCCGCGGTTTGCAGCTGGTGCGTGCGAGTGCCGGTGCCGGCCGTGAAAAAGCCGACCGGCTTCAGCTTGCGCGGATCGGTGGCATCGAGAATCGTCACGCCGTCGCTGAACATGTGGCCGACGTATACGTGCTTGCGATTGACCATCACCTGCACGCCGTCCGGCCGGCCGCCCTGGTCGCTGTAAGATATGTGCTCGATGCGCTGCCCGATACCTTGCGGCGGCACCGCCTCCGGGGGCTTCGCGGTAGCGGCTAGCGCGGCAAGGGGTGTGCCGCCCAGAGCAGCCATGCCAACTAGCATCTTGAGATGCTCGCGCCTCGTATTGTTGCTCATGATTCCTCCTTTGTTGCCATGATCGCCTGGTCGAAAAATACAGGCTCCGATCTCTCGTGTCGTAGCCGAATCAGGATGGCCCGGATCTGTTCACCTTGGATGGGTTTCCGGCTGAACAGCTTACCCTTGTTGGATGGTATTGCACGTTTCCGCGCTTTGGGTCGATGCAAGAACATTACGCACGAATGCGATGCCCCAGCGTGGGCTGCTAATAGATTTTTGTGAAGTCGCCGTGGCGGCCGAGACCGTTCTTGAATCGGGCGGCACCTGCGGCACCGTCTTTGATCAATGCTTCGCGGCCGTTGTACCACTCCTGTATCAGTGCGTCGCGGACCGGGAGGCCGTGGCTCCTGATCGCGGAGCGGCGGTCTGTCCGGACGCATACGGGCGGAAAGCATGCGATCTCCTGGGCCAGCTCTTCCGCCTTCGCGCGTACTTCACCATTCGGCACGAGATATTCGCAGAGCCCGATTCTGAGACATTCCTGTGCCGGAACCTTGCGTCCGGTCAGAATGATTTCGAGCGCCCGGCCTTGGCCAACGATGCGGGGCAGACGCACCGTTCCGCCATCGATCAGAGGTACGCCCCAGCGGCGACAGTAAACGCCAAAATAGGCATCGCTCTGCATGACCCGGAAGTCACACCACAGCGCAAGCTCCATCCCGCCCGCCACGGCAGGGCCGGCTACGGCCGCAATGACCGGTTTATCGAGTTCGAGCCGCGTCGGTCCGAGCGGACCACGGGGGATCTCGCCGCCATTGCCGCGAGGTCGTGCGGGAGGAATATCAAGCTCCCCCAGCGGATAACGCTGATCGAGCGTGCTCACGTACT
>VBDA01000285.1 GCA_005883655.1 Betaproteobacteria bacterium
GACACCCGACCGTAGACGAAGAGCTCGAGCCCGGGTGTCGCGGTGCCGGCTGCGAAGCGCATGTGATTCGCCGCGCCTTCGTCCCCGAACTGGGCCGTGGCCGGGAGGGGCTCGTGGACCGCGAATTTCTCGGGGTCGTTGAATATCGCTCGCAGAATGCGCGTGGTGGTCGGCGTCTCGAGCGCGCGGTGGAAGTGCGAGGCAAGGTTCGCGGGAGTGAAATGCACGCGGCCGTCGGCGGTGTCGCTGGACGGGCTCACCGTCGCCGCATTGGCGACCCACATGGCGGCAGCCGACGAGCACGCCGCAAGAAGCTGCGGTGCTTCGCGTGCCGCGCGGGCAATAACGGCGCCGTCGCTAACTGCGCTGCCACCGCTGCCGGCGAAGCCCAGCGCGCGCAGCGCGTCGACTGCGGGCCGCTCGTGCGGCGGCAGCACGGCTTGAGCATAACCGGCATCGGCCAGTGCCTTCATCTTGGCGAGCCCCTGCAATGCCGCCTGGCGAGGATCGGCGACCAGATTCCTGTTTCGCTCCGAGGCGAGATTGCCCTCGGAGAGGCCGCTGTAGTTGTGCGTTGGCCCGGGCAAGCCGTCGAAGTTGACTTCCACCGCGCTCATGAACGATCGCGAGGCGCGAGCGGAACCGCGCGCACGGTGTCTGTTTCGGATACGCCGAGCGCCAGCGCCGCGTGCGGCAGCAGCGGAAACTGTGCGATGCGCAGGGGGGCAGGGCACAGGATCGCGCGATAGCGAGCCAGATCGCGATTGGCGACCAGCCACAGCACGTCGTCGGTCAGGCTGTCGGGGACAGGGTCCTCTTCACCGATCGTCACCGGAAATATCTGCGATTGGCGGACGGCGCGGATGTCGTCGCGAAAGCATTCCAGCGTCGGACCGGCGTCGAAGATGTCGACATAACCTTCGTAGCGAAATCCCTCCGATTCGAGCATCGCTCTGGCCGGCATCGTGTCGGCGTGCACTTCGCCAATCGCGGCGCGGGCGTCGTCGGGCAGCAACGCCGTGTAGACCGGGTGCCGGGGCATCAGCTCGGCGATGAACGCCTTCTGGCCGATGCCGGTCAGGTAATCCGCACGCGAATATTCCATCGCGAAAAAATGCCGCCCGAGACCCTCCCAGAATGGGCTCTTGCCGTCCGCATCCAGCTTGCCGCGGAGCTCGGCGATGATCTTGGGCGCGAAGCGCTGTGCGAATTCGGCGATGAACAATAGCCGCGCTTTCGACAGCAGCGGTCCGTTGCGGCCGTGGCGATAGCGCGCGTCCAGAAAAAGCGAGCAGAGCTCGCTGTGGCCGGTGTGGTCGTTGGTCAGGAATAAGGTCGGCGCGGCAGTATACAAATCGAGCTCGCGCGAGGCGTGCACCTGGGTGCCGACGTGATAGTTGTACCAGGGCTCGGCAAGACCTACCGCGGCCTCGATGGCGCTGATACCGACGACATGATCGTTGGCGCCATCGACCAGCACGAACACGAAGCATTCATCGGATTTCTCGGCGGCGCCGGCAAACGAGGCGAGCGCGCGTCGGATGCGCGCATCGAGTCGCTCGGCATTCGCCGGCAACGTGGTCAATCCGGCGCCCGTGCGCTCGGACAGTGTGAGCAGCGCTTGCAGGTCGTCCCGCGCGATCGGTCTTACGTAGAACATTGGGGGCGAAAGCCGTATCGGTAGAAAACGTGGCCCCCAGAGACGGAGGCCCGATTTGACATTGGCGCCAGGCGCCGAATATCAGACGAGTGCTTTTCCGAGCGCCGTCTCGAGTCGCGCCAGGCCCTCGAGAATTTCGTCCAGGCTGATGATGAGCGACGGCGCGATGCGCACGACATCGGGTCCGGCCATCAGCACGACGAGACCTTCGTCGCCGGCGGCCTGCATGACCGCTCCCGCCTTGCCCTGCCACGGGGCCTTGAGCTCGCAGCCGAGCCAGACGCCTTCGCCGCGGATGTCGGCGAAAACCTCGCGCCGCGAATTGATGGTGCGCAGGCCTTCCATGAACAGCGCGTGCCGAGCCTTGACGCCGTCGAGGACCTCGGTGGTGTTGATGACGTCGAAGACGGCGCTGGCAACCGCGCACGCGAGCGGATTGCCGCCATAGGTCGTGCCGTGCACGCCGACCGAAAACGCGCTAGCGATTTCCGCGGTCGTCAGCATCGCGCCCACCGGGAAGCCGCCGCCGAGGCCCTTGGCGCTGGTGAGGATGTCCGGGACGACGCCTTTTTGCATGTAGGAAAACAGCGCTCCGGTGCGGCCCATCCCGCTCTGAATCTCGTCGAAGATCAGCAAGGCATCGTGTTCGTCGCAGAGTCTGCGCGCGGCGGTCAGGAATTCCGGCGTGCCGGGAATCATTCCGCCTTCGCCTTGCATCGGCTCGAGGATCACCGCGCAAATATCGTCGCCGCCTTCTTCGTCAAACGCCGCCTCCAGCCCTGCGATGTCGTTGTAGCGGATATGGGTGAATCCGGTCGGGGTGGGGCCGAATCCGGTGGCGTACTTCGCCTGCCCGCCGGCGGTGACCGTGAAAAATGTCCGGCCGTGGAATGCGTTCAGGGTCGAGACGACTCGGAATTTCTCGGCGCCGAAATGATCATGCGCGTAGCGGCGGGCAAGCTTCAACGCGGCCTCGTTCGCCTCGGCGCCTGAGTTGCAGAAGAATGCGCGCTCCGCAAACGTCGCATCGACCAGCTTCTTGGCAAACCGCAATGCCGGTTCGTTGGTCATCCAGTTGGACACGTGCCAGATCGTCTGCGCCTGCTCGGTGAGCGCCTTGACCATCGCCGGATGACAGTGGCCGAGCGCGGTGACGGCAACACCGCTGGCGAAGTCGATGTACATCCGTCCTTGTTGATCCCACATCCGCGATCCCGATCCGCGTACCGGGATAAAAGGAGCCGGCGCGAAACAAGGCACCATGAGCTCGTCGAACATCGCCCGCGTCACCGGCAGCGACGCTTGTTTCTCGACCGCGGGATAATGTTTCGCGGCGACCGCGAGCGTAGAGGAAGAAGGAGGGACGGACATGGGGGGTGGCTTTATTAGCGTTGTGCCGTTGCGTTACTCATTTGTGTTATCAGGCGGCGGCGATGACCTGGATCTCGATCTTGTAGCCCGATGCCGCGAGCCTTGCCTGGACTGTGGCGCGTGCCGGCGTTTGTCCCGCGGGAACCCACGCTTCCCAGACCGCGTTCATCGCGCTGAAGTCGTTCATGTCCGGAAGGTAAATTGTCACCGAAAGGATTTTCGTCTTGTCGCTGCCGACCTCGCCCAGCAGCCGGTCGATGTTCGCGAGCACCTGTCGGGTTTGCGTCGTGACATCCGCGCTCAAATCGTCGGCAACCTGACCGGCAAGGTAGATCGTGCCGCCGTGCACGACCATGTCGGCAAGCCGCTTGCCCACGTGGTAACGCTGGAGCGTCATGGTGCTATCCTTGCCTGCCAAATGAAGCGACGCCCCATT
>VBDA01000286.1 GCA_005883655.1 Betaproteobacteria bacterium
CGGTCCAGCGCGAACTTCGCCAACAGCGGAAAGATGCCCAGCAGCGCAAACGATCCGAGCAGCGCAGGCGATGCGACATCGGAAAGCGTCCTGATCTCTCCGAGTTGGGTGCCGGCGTTGACGTAGACGATCGTCCCCGGCAGCATCCCCAGCTGGCTGACCCAGTAGAATGTCGTCACCCGGATCGCAGTGAGCCCCATCGCCAGATTGACCAGAAAGAAGGGAAAGATCGGCACCAGGCGAAGCGCCAACAGATAGAACGCCCCGTCCTTCCGCATGCCCGCATCGACGGCCGAGCTCTGTTTTTCGAAGTGACGCCGAACGAAATCGCGCAACACGTAGCGCGCCATGACGAAGGCGATCGTCGCGCCAATGGCGGAGGCGAAGGAAACCAGTACGACGCCCCACAGCAGGCCAAACAAGGCGCCCGCTGCGAGCGTCATGATGGCCGCGCCGGGCAGCGACGCACCGGCGACCAAAACGTAAACCGCGAAAAATGACGCTCCGAATAGAATCGGATTCGCGTCCTTGCGTTGGATCAGCCACTGTTGGTCCTCGTGCAGTCTGTCGAGGGTCAGAAAGCGGCCCGGATCGAGGACGAGCCAGGCGATGGCGCCCAATGCGAGCAGTGCGCCAATGACAATCGGCTTCGCGCGCATGTCGCGTCGCTTACGGATCGATGAACACGGATAGCGATCAGGACGGCGGCGTCATGCGGCTCTCAACGCACCCCCGCAACTGCTACCCTGTCCGGCGGTGCACCCGTAACAATGATTGGCTACGGCGATTGCCGCGCGATCGAGCTCCCGATCTTCGTCTCGTAGTAGATCGCGCAGGTGGCGCCGCGGCGAGGCAGGGGATTTGCCGCCCAGCGGAAGCCCGAGCATCTGGTTGAAGTCGCAATCGTACAGATTGCCTTGCCAATCGACGGAGATGAGGCTCCTGCACATGACGCCGTCGAGGTTCTCGGGCCGATATGCATCGCGCAGCAACTTCAGGTAGGCAGCGAACTGCCCCTTGGAGATAAGCATGCTGCCAAATCGCTGGATGGGCATGTTGGTGATAGTGAACAGGCGATTGAAAACCACGCCGAAGCGCTCGGCCAATATTCGCCGGTAATCGCGCTCCAGATCGCTTTGGCACGGCGGCAAATAAGGGCCCAGCGGGTTATAGACCAGGTTCAGTACGAGACCGCTCTCGTCTTTTCCGTAGCCGAGCTTGTTCAGTCGTTGCAGGCCATCGATGCTTCGCTCGAATATGCCGTCTCCGCGCTGCGCATCCACGTTTTCCTTGGAGTAGCAGGGCAGCGACGCGACGACTTCCACCGCTTGCTGCGCGAGGAACTCATCGAGCCCTTCCTGGCCCGCTTCGGAAAGAACAGTCAAGTTGCAGCGGTCGATCACGCGCGCATCGGCTGCTCTCGCCGCGGCGACCATGCTCCGGAAATGAGGATTCAGCTCGGGCGCGCCGCCGGTAAGGTCGAGAACCTGGATGTTGCGTGCATATAGGACTTGAATCACGATCGCCGCGATTTCAGCCCCCATCATTTCCTTTCGCGTCGGACCCGCGTTCACATGACAGTGATGACACGTCTGATTGCAACGGTAGCCGAGATTGACCTGCAGCGTTTCAAGTCGCCGACGGCGCAGCCGCGGAAAGTCGGTATGTCGGAGGAGGGGAAGGGTAGCGTGCATCGATGGCTCGAGAATGAGGGTACTGGCCTTGCTTCGCGAGCGCTCTTGTTCCTGGGTATCCCTAAACGAGTATGCGAAATCCGGCCGGCGGGGGTGGCGTCGGTCGATTCAATGCTGAAGCCGCTGCAGGTACGCTCGGATGCGCGCGGCGTTTTTGCCGAGGTCGCCCTGCCCAAGGCGCGAGACCGAGCGCACGTCGATGCGACTGCCGCTGCCGGAGGACGTGACACGAACGACGATATCGTCCTTGAACCCAAACCAGGCCGTCGTGTCGGTCGCTTCGATGCGCCTTTCATCCGGTGTCGCGGCGACAATCTGCCAGCCGACATCCCGCACGGCATTCAATGCACTCTTGAAAGCTACATCGGGCGGTTCTGCAATCGTGACCGGCTGAATATCCGGATACGCCTTGCGTTGCTGCTGCGCGATACTCTCTCCTTGATACTCCACGGGGTTAGCGGAACCCGTTCGAAGCGGGACTACGGCGACGAATCGCGGTGGATTCTCCATGTCGGTTGTAATGTCGTGGATCGGCGGCGACGCCTTGGCGCTTTGCAACATCGCGAACGGCACGCAAAATGCGGCCGCCGCGATCACAACCCCAGCCACGGCCAAGGCGAAGCCGCGGCTCAGCGTGCCAGGCCGGGTGATCCACGCACCGATGAGGCCGATAAACACGACAACAAGACCAGTCCACGCGCCCCAACGCAGAAGGGAAAATGCGCCGCCCAGGTCAACCAGATTCAGCCGATAGGCGGGGCCCGCGCCGCCGACCATCAACAGCGCTACGAATGCCCCTATGAAGCCGATGAGAGCGATCGGCGAGAAGCTCCCGGTGCGAGCAGGTGACATTATGATCTGGCTCGTCAGAAAGAGTCATGGTACGGCAACGATCGGGATTCTCGCATAATCGCGTGATGGCAAAAAATATCTCGACATTTGCTATGCAGATGCCAGCATCTGCTACTCGCCGTCAGCTGGACGAACGCCGCGGCGAGCGCAGGGCAGTGATATTGAGCGTGGAGCCTGCGGCAATCGCGTGATAGCCCGGCAACCGCTTCACGATTCGGGCAAAGGTCGGACTCTGCAAGGTCTGAATGAGCCGTGTCGTCGAGGGTGACTGCAGGGCCGCGGCTCGTACCGCCAGCCAATAGCGTTCGCGTATCTGAGGGACGAAAGCCAGACCGTACTTGGCCGCCGCAGCGCGCAATCCGAACCCGACGTCCGCGCCGCTCGAGGCGACAGTCGCCGCGACCGCGGCATGCGTGAATTCCTCGTTTGCGTAGCCGACGATGCGCGCGCCATCGATTCCATCATCTCCGAGCAGGCTATCGATCAGCAATCGCGTCCCCGAGCCGCGTTGCCGGTTGACGAAGCGAAGCTGTCTGTCGGCGATGTCGCGAAGGGTTTTTAACCGTTCCGGGTTGCCGCGCGGCACGATCAATCCCTGCTCGCGATCGACAAACCGGATAAGCCGGTCCGACCGCGCTCGGAGCAACCGCAGAAACAACACGCGGCTTTTCTCATGTTGCGTGCCCGTCGGAACGTGAAAACCCGCGATATCGACCCGTCCCGCAGCGTACTGTTCGAGCGCGTCGAGGCTTCCCATGAACGAAAGCTCCAGCTTCAATTCTTCGTCAGGCCCTAACGCGTCACGCAAAGCGGCCAATGCAAGGTCGTGACTCGCGGCAATCGCAAGGCGTAGGGCCGGCGCGCGCTTGGTCGCCGGTGACTTGGCCAAATCCAGCGAAAGCCGCTGGAATGTCCGTGCCAGTTGACGCCGCGCGGCTGCGTCGGCGCCAAGCATTCGTTCGGCCAGGGACGCGAGGGAAGCGCCGCGGCCGCGCTCGAGCACTACGAGTGGCTCACCGAGCTTGCATCGATAGGCACGCAGGAGTCCCCATGCCGCCCGATACGACAAGTCACGGTC
>VBDA01000644.1:0-1125 GCA_005883655.1 Betaproteobacteria bacterium
TGCATGCTATCCGTCGAATGCAATGCCCAGGGTTGCCGACGGGCGCTGATTTGTTCGTCCCTGGCGTAAGCGACCATAATGGGGGACAAATCGGGCGGGGGAGGATGGACAATCGCCGAAAATTGCTGGTTGCGCTTGGCGCAGGCGCAGTCACAGCACCGTTCGCATCTTTCGCACAGGCGCAGACGGCGAAGGTTTCCCGAATGGGTATTCTGTCGCCGGGCGCGCCTTTCGACGCCGGTCGCAACCCCAGCGCCCTGGCCGTCTTGTTCGGGGCCCTCCGGGAAAGCCTGCGCGAGCTGGGTGGCCTTATGGCCTACGGGCCGAATCGTCTCGTCATGTTCCACCATGCCGCCACCTTCGTCGACAAAATCCTGAAAGGTGCGAAGCCCGACGATCTGCCCATAGAGCAGCCGACAAATTTCGAGCTGGTAATCAACTTCAAGGCCGCGAAGGCGCTCGGGCTGACCATCCCGCAAGCGCTGTTGCTGCGCGCAGAGGAGGTCATTCAGTGATCGTTCGCCACGCCTATCGAAGCGCGGCACGTACTTTCGCTGGTCCATAAACCGATCGCAGCAGTGGGAGGGACGCGGCCATGATTCACGATCGTCACGCTGGATACTCTTGCAGGCATGACCATCCGCCTTGTCACGATCAGCCGTCGCGTCGTCGTTTTCTCGTCGGCACCGCCGCGTTCCTCGCCGCAAATGTTGTGCCGAGTGGTTTGGTGCTCGGACAGGGCGAGAGCCGCAAGCTGATCGACACGCATCACCACTTCTATCCGCCCGCCTATCAGAAGGCGTGGCTCGATTGGGAAGATCAACGCAAGATTCCGCATTTCACACAGCAGGTGGCCTGGACTCGCGAGAAGGCCGTTGAGGAGATGGACAGGAACGGCATCCGCGTGGCCGTCCTGTCGATCGCATCGACGCCCGGGCTCTGGTTCGACACAGGGTCCGAGAGTGCGGGGCGCATGGTGCGCATCTGCAACGACTACGGCGCCGAAATGATGCGCGACTACCCCGGCCGCTTCGGTTTGTTCGCGACGCTGTCGATGCTCGACACCGATGCGACGCTCAAGGAAATCGAATATGCCTTCGATACGCTGAAGGCGGATGGCGTGGG
>VBDA01000644.1:1169-2230 GCA_005883655.1 Betaproteobacteria bacterium
TACGTCCATCCGCTGGTCGCTGCCTGCTGCGACAATCTCAGCGTCGGCACATTCCCTGCGGCGATCGAGGTGCCGCACGACACGACGCGTACGATCACCAGTCTTTTGCTCTCGGGTTCGTTCGCCCGCTATCGCGATATCCGATGGCTGTTCTCGCACGCGGGCGGCACGATGCCGATGATGGCCGGACGCATCGATTCATTCTACGGGGCGCGGCCCAATCTCAAAGAGTTCGCTCCGGAGGGCGTTGTCGGCGAGCTCAAGCGCTTGCATTACGACACCGCGAACTCGACAAGTGCGCCGGCGATGGCGGCGCTGCTCAAACTCGTACCGACGTCGCAGATCACCTACGGCACCGATTACCCGTATTTCCCGCTTGGTCAGATCGCGAGCTTGCGGCAGATCGGTCTCAGTCCCGAGGAAATGCAATCGATCGAGAGCGGCAACGCGATCCGCTTGATTTCGCGGCTGAAGTCCTGATGTCGGACTCGATTGTGACCTACGCAGGGGGTGAGCGGGCGGCGAGACGGCTACCCGCTCGAATGCATACGGGCGTCGCGCGCCGCTAGGGCACAAAGAGGTTGGCGCAGTGGCCCGGTTGCGATGGGCTCGGCGAAATCGTCCCGCCCTGCGGAATGCATTGGCTGGGCGGCAGCGGCGCGTTCGCCTCGACGGCGTCGACCAGAAGGTCGAAGGCCTTCTGCGCATACGGCTGGATCGCAACAAGCTGCGGATAGAAGTTCACATAGCTCTCGATGTGATTGCCGTTCTGCACCTCGTAGAGCCGGTACAGCGCGCTACCTCCATTGCTGTTAACCGCCGCTTCGTATGCGCGCGCCTGGCGCCGAATCGGCAACAGCGCATCCATTGTCCCCGCCACTGTGACCAGCGGCTTCCCGATCTTACCGGTCGTCGTTACCTGCGCGACGCTGGAGAACACTTGAGGCACTGCTCCGATCCGTGCGAGATAGTCGTAGTTGCCCAGTCCCGCTGTATACGTCGCATACGTCGGATCGAAACGCTCCTGCCACTGGCACGCGGTCACTTCCCAGAACTGTCCC
>VBDA01000644.1:2269-2634 GCA_005883655.1 Betaproteobacteria bacterium
GCGGGGTGACGTTGCGGTTCACGATGTCGGGGGGATAGCCCGCGGCGAGAATCGCCTGCGCCGCGGTGCTGTTGGGGTCGTAGTTCGATGCCACATAGGCGGGGAAATTCTTGATCGCGGGCGGAAGGTCGATCAGGATGTTCGGTCCGTTCCCAGTCGACACCGCCGTCGAACATGAACGGAGCCATTTCGATCGCGCGGCGCACCTGATAACCGCCGTTCGACGTGCCGACCGCGTAAGTCCGCTGCGGATAATGGCCGTACGCGGTCCTGGCCGCCGCCTGCGCGAACGAAGTGGTGAACGCCATGTACTTCGCCCATAGGAAGAAGGGCATCTGCGGATCGTTGTCGTAGAAGTGGACCCA
>VBDA01000030.1 GCA_005883655.1 Betaproteobacteria bacterium
GGTATAGGACCGCGCCCGGATCGAGGCTCCCGCATCGCGTACCCATCATGAGTCCGTCGAGCGCGGTCAAGCCCATGGTCGTGGCAACGCTTCGCCCATTTTTGATCGCGCACATGCTCGCGCCATTTCCCAAGTGAGCCACGACAACGCGGCGGGGCGCCGCCGACGCGTCGAAATCCGCCAGCACCGAGGCAATGTATTCGTAGGACAGCCCGTGAAATCCGTAACGCTGCACGCCGCGCTCGGTAATGGCTCGTGGCAGCGCAAATGCCTGCGCGATGGCAGGCTGGGTCCGATGGAATGCCGTATCGAAACACGCTACCTGCGGCAGCGCCGGCGCATGCGCGGCGATGACGCGCATCGGTGCGATGTTGTGCGGTTGATGCAAGGGCGCCAGCGGGATCAAGCGCTCGAGCGCGGTCAGTACGCTTGGATCGACCTTTACCGACGTGGTGAAATCGCGCCCGCCGTGGACCACGCGGTGGCCGACAGCGGCGAGCGGTGTAGTTGCCAGTTCCCGATTCAGAAATTCGAGCAGATGAGTCGTCGCGTCGCCGTGGCTCATTGTGACGGCGTCGCCCCATTGCTGCTCGTGCACGACCTGATCCTCCGCGTCCCTTGCGACGAAGCTGGGCAAGCCTTGCAGACCTTCGATCTGACCGCGCAGCCGGGGCCGCGCTTCACCGAGCTCGTCTGTATAGAGCGAAAACTTGACGCTCGACGAGCCCGCATTCAGAACAAGAACTGCTTCGGCGCGCTTAGGCATCGTGCCTGTCCTCGTTCGCGCGACTGGCGTACAAAGCGCCGCGTGGGACGCTAACGCGGCGCCGTGTGCCGGGCGCGTTGCCTGACTTTCCTCGCCGCCGCTCGCACCTTGGCGGGCGCCGGCAGCCGCTCGCGAAAATCGCTCAGCAATGCCCGTTGCCGGTCGTTGAGCGGCAACCCGGATTCCACCCGGTCGAGGTAGGCGCGCGCTATTTTGCGCTCCTCTCGCGTGCGGATGAGCCGCGGCAGCGATTGACGCGCACGCTCGGGTTCGAATTCGGTGACGATGGTCTCCTCGTGCAGGAGCCGCCGAACCTCGTCCTCGGACATCGGCTTGATGCCGCGCGCAGGTGCGAGAATCTCGCGCGCACGAGCCATCTGCGAGAGCTCGCGGGTTCCGCCGCCTTCCTTGGCCAGCAGCAGGGCCATGCGCGTCAGGCCTTCCTGCAAATCGCCGTCCTCGAGCGTCTCGAGCACCTGGCGCACGGCGAGAACCTGACGCGGATCGAACTTGGCGTCGCGTCGGATCTCCGCGCGCTGGTCGGCCACCTGCAACGACACGAGGCTCCCGTAAATCTGATAGAATGCCGCCTCCCGAGCCGCATCGCGCAGATCGCGATACAGATCCAGCGACGCGGTAATTAAATCGGACGCCAGCTTTTCGCGCTTTCGCAGCGGGTTCGATTCGCTTGCGGCCTTGCGACCCGATCTGGCAGAGAACGCAAGATAGGGCAGCCCCGCGAGCATCGGGTTCTTGTCGGAGAACATCCAGCGTTGCGCACGCAGCGGATGAAACGCGCGCGCCGTCTTCGCCGCCCATTCGGGAACCATCTCGCGCAGCATCGGGCGCACCAGCAATTCATAGGCACGCTCGGTCAGCTCCGAGACCGCGGCGACCGCCTCGAACGGTTTTTCGTCCATCCGATCGCCCTTCTGCAGGTGTCGAACGTCCTCTACCTTGCGCTCCACGAGCGATACCTCGTACGCGGTCGCCCCGTCGAGTCCGACGGCTTCGTGAATGTCCATGCCGTAAAGGCCGGGCGGGAGCTGCTGAATGTACTTGAGCACCTCGATGATCTGGGCGTGCTCTTTTTTTGCCACCGCGCCCGAGACGAAAATCCCCAGGTGGCCGATGTCCTCGTGCACCAGCCCGACGATCGTCTGGCCGTTGGCCTTGATTTCGTCGCTGTTGCGATAGACGTCCGCGATCCAGTTGAACGCCTGTTGAGGCGGCGTAATGTTGTCGCCCATCGAGGCGAAGATGATGATGGGCGACGTGATCGACTTGAGATCGAAGAAACGCCCGGGACCGAGCTTGGCTTCGCCGGCAGCCAGCTTGTTACCGACGAACAGGTTGTTGACGATCCACCGGATCTCCTCGTCGTTCAGCAGGTAATAGCCGCCCCACCACCGCTCGAAATCGAGGAAGCGCTCGGGTTCGGTGTCGATGTTTTCCCACAGGTGATAGTACTTTCCCCAGAACGTGTTGGACGGATTCAGATTTTCGAAGTTTTGCACCAGGTGCGCGCCATCGAACTTGCCCGCGCCGAGATCGCTCGCAAGCAAGGACGACCATGCCCCGCCCATGAGGCCGCCGGCATAGCGCATCGGATTCTCGCCGTCGTTGCCCGACCAGTACGACATCGGCGCTCCGTTGAGCACGATCGCCCCCACGAGCTCGGGCCTGCTGGCGGCGAGCAGCATCACTGCCCATCCCGCCTGGCAGTTCCCGACCAGGACCGGCTTGGCGCTTTTCGGATGCCGCTCTCCGACCATGCGCACGAACTCGGCCTCGGCGTCGACGACATCGGCAAGCGTCTGGCCTTCTTCCGGCTCGGGAAAAAAAATGACGAAATACACCGCGTGACCCGCGAGCAGCGCGACGCCGACCTCGGAGTCCGCCTTGAAGCCGCCGATTCCCGGTCCATGGCCGGCGCGCGGATCGACGATGATGAACGGCCGCAGCGCTTCGTCGGTGGCGATGCCGACAGGGGCGACGATCCGTACCAGCGCGTAGTTCACCGGATGTTCGAATTTGCGTCCGTCGGACAGCATCTCGTATTGGTACGCAAGCAATGGCGGCTTGCCGGCTCGCTCATGCTCGATGTAAGCGTTGCCGCGCTGGCGCAGCGTGTCCCAAAAGAGCGCGGAGCGCTGCCCGAAATCGACCGCGTACTCGGCGCCCTCTCGCCATAGGTCCCACGGCGTCCACGCGCGGCTCGCCTGCTCCGCATGTTGCGCGCGCGCCTCTTGGGTGCGCCGGCCGTAGATCGCGAGCGCCTTGCGCACGCGCCGCTCCAGGCGCGCGGCGACGTCGCGGGAAATGGTTGCCGCTCGGTCGATTGTCTTGTTTAGATTTGCCATGGAATTCCGCCGGTATGTTGCAATGCAGCAATTATGCGCTTGGCAGGGCGCCGATGCCAACGACCAAGTGCCGGCATCGGGCATGAAAAAGGGCGTTGAGGCCGCCCTTAGGCTAAGTGAGTGCTAGCTTCGACGGCGCAGCCGGCGGATCGCCGCCAGTTGAGCGACCGCGCCGGCAAGCTCACCCTCTGCCATCGCGATGTCTGCTTTCGATGTCCTGTTTTGCAGCGTCTCTTCCGCGAGGCGCTTGGCCTCGAGCGCCTTGGCTTCGTCCAAGTCGCGGGCCCGGATCGCCGTGTCGGACAGGACCGTGACCACGTCGGGCTGGACCTCCAGAAATCCGCCCTGGACGTAGACGATCTGTTCTTCTGCCTGTCCGGGCACCTTGATTCGAACGACCCCGGGCTTGATCTGAGTGATAAGCGGCGTGTGCCGCGGATAAATACCAAGCTCGCCCATGACCCCGGGAAGCACGACGAATTCCGCGTCGCCGGAGTAGATCGACTCCTCGGCGCTGACGACATCGACGTGAATGGTGTTCGCCATTGGGTTACCCGCGAGAGAAAGTCATTGCAGCGTCTTCGCTTTTTCGACGGCCTCTTCGATGCCGCCTATCATGTAGAACGCCTGCTCCGGCAGGTGATCGTATTCGCCATCGACGATGGCCTTGAAACCGCGGATCGTGTCCTTGAGCGAGACGAATTTTCCCGGTGAGCCGGTGAAGACTTCGGCGACGAAAAACGGCTGCGACAGAAAGCGCTGGATCTTCCGCGCCCGCGCCACCGCGAGCTTGTCCTCGGGAGAGAGCTCGTCCATTCCCAGAATGGCAATGATGTCGCGCAGCTCCTTGTAGCGCTGCAGGGTTTGCTGGACGCGCCGGGCGGTCGTGTAGTGCTCTTCGCCGACGACGTTGGGATCGAGCTGGCGCGAGGTCGAATCCAGCGGGTCGACCGCCGGGTAGATGCCGAGCGAGGCAATATCGCGTGACAGCACCACCGTCGAGTCGAGGTGGCCGAAGGTGGTAGCCGGCGACGGATCGGTCAAGTCATCGGCGGGCACGTAGATCGCCTGCACCGAGGTGATCGAGCCGGTCTTGGTCGACGTAATGCGTTCCTGCAGCGCGCCCATTTCCGCGGCGAGCGTCGGCTGATAGCCCACCGCCGACGGCATGCGGCCCAAGAGCGCCGAGACTTCGGTCCCGGCCAGCGTATAGCGATAGATGTTGTCGACGAAGAAGAGGACGTCGCGGCCTTCGTCGCGAAAATATTCCGCCATAGTGAGCCCGGTAAGCGCCACCCGCAGGCGGTTTCCAGGCGGCTCGTTCATCTGTCCATAAACCATCGCCACCTTGTCGAGGACGTTCGACTCCTTCATCTCGTGGTAGAAGTCGTTGCCTTCGCGCGTGCGCTCGCCGACGCCGGCGAAAACCGAAAAGCCGCTGTGCTCGATGGCGATATTGCGGATGAGCTCCAGCATGTTCACGGTCTTGCCCACGCCCGCGCCGCCGAAGAGACCGACCTTGCCGCCCTTCGCGAACGGGGACACCAGGTCGATCACCTTGATCCCCGTCTCCAGCAGCTCGGTCGAGGGCGAAAGCTCCTCGAACGCCGGCGCATCGCGATGGATCGACATCGTTTTCTCGGCGCCCACAGGGCCCGCTTCGTCGATCGGGCGACCCAGCACATCCATGATCCGGCCCAGCGTTTTTGGCCCGACCGGGACCATGATCGGCGCACCGGAGTTCTGCACCTTCATGCCCCGCCGCAGTCCGTCGGAGGATCCCAGGCAGATGGTCCGCACGATGCCGTCGCCCAGTTGCTGCTGGACCTCGAGCGTAAGCCCGGCCTCTGCGAGCGTCAGCGCGTCATAGATCTTGGGCAGATGCTCGCGTGAAAACTCCACGTCGATCACCGCGCCGATGCATTGGACGATGGTTCCTTCTTTCATAATGCCTTCCCCGATTCAAGAATCATTTTTCATACCGCCGCCGCCCCCGCGACGATCTCCGAAATTTCCTTGGTGATCGCTGCCTGCCGTGTCTTGTTGTAGATCAGTTGCAGCTCATCGATGATCGTTCCCGCGTTGTCCGACGCAGCCTTCATCGCGACCATGCGCGCGCTCTGCTCAGACGCGATGTTCTCGTTGGCGGCCTGGAAAATGACCGATTCGATGTAGCGCGTGAGGAGTCCCTCGAGCACCGTCTTGGCGTCCGGCTCATAAATGTAATCCCATGGGTACTCGCGCTTTTCTACCTCGCCTTCGAGGTCGGCGATGGGAAGTATCTGGCTCTCGACCGGCGTCTGCTTCATGGTGTTTTCGAATCGTGTCGCGACCAGATGCAATTCATCGATCTGCCCGGCAATGTAGGCGTCGAGCTGAACCTTGACCGGACCGATAAGCTTGTCGAGGTGCGGGCGGTCACCGAGCCCGACGACATGCGAGACCACGTTTGCCTTCAGTCGGTTCATGAACCCGAGGCCCTTGTTGCCAATAACGCTGACCTGCACGCCCACACTCTTTGCCTGCCATGACTTGATCTTGGAAAGCGCGAGGCGCAAGGCGTTGGTGTTGAGACCTCCGCAGAGGCCCTTGTCCGACGTGATGACGATGAGCCCGACGTTCTTCGGCTCGCCCCGTTTGACCACAAAGGGATGGCGATATTCCGGGTTGGCATGCGCGAGATGACGCGCGATCGCGAGCATGCGGCTCACATAGGGGCGCGAAGCGCGCATGCGCTCCTGGGCCTTTTTCATCTTCGAGGCCGCAACCATTTCCATGGCCTTGGTGATCTTGCGCGTGTTTTGCACGCTCTTGATCTTGTTGCGGATTTCCTTTGAGCCAGCCATCGCAAAATCCTATCCGCTAGAACGTGCCGTTTTTCTTGAAATCTTCGATGGCGGCGGACCAGGCCTTCTCGCCTTCAGCGTCCATGTCCTTGGTTTGCTCGAGCTTGTCGATCAGCGCGCCGTATTTACTCTTGACGAATTGGCGCAATCCGGCTTCGAACGCTAGCGCCTTCTCGACCGGAACGTCATCGTAATAACCCTTGTTCACTGAAAATAGCGTTAGCGCCTCTTCGGAAACCGATAGCGGCGAATATTGCGGCTGCTTCATCAACTCGGTGACCAGGCGGCCGCGATCGAGTTGCCTGCGGGTCGCCTCGTCGAGGTCGGACGCGAACTGAGCAAACGCGGCCAGCTCGCGATACTGCGCCAGCGATAGACGCACGCCCCCGCCCAGTTTCTTGATCACCTTGGTCTGGGCCGCGCCGCCGACACGCGATACCGAGATGCCGGCATTGATCGCCGGCCGGATGCCGGCGTTGAAAAGATCGGTCTCCAGAAAAATTTGCCCGTCCGTGATCGAAATCACATTGGTCGGTACGAACGCGGTCACGTCGCCCGCCTGCGTTTCGATGATTGGAAGCGCGGTCAGCGAACCCGTCTTGCCCTTCACCGCGCCCTTGGTGAAGCGCTCCACCCACTCCGGATTGCAGCGCGCCGCGCGCTCGAGCAACCGCGAGTGCAGGTAAAAAACGTCGCCCGGGTACGCCTCGCGTCCGGGAGGCCGGCGGAGCAAGAGCGAGATCTGACGGTAGGCCCACGCCTGCTTGGTCAGATCGTCGTAAATGATCAGCGCGTCCTGCCCTCGATCGCGAAAGTATTCGCCCATGGAGCAGCCGGAATAGGGCGCGATATATTGCATCGCCGCCGACTCCGATGCCGAGGCGGCGACCACGATCGTGTACTCCATCGCGCCATGTTCCTCGAGCTTTTTCACCACGTTCATGATCGATGACGCCTTTTGCCCGATCGCGACGTAGACGCAGAAGAGATCCTTGCCCTTCTGATTGATGATGGTGTCGATGGCGACCGCGGTCTTGCCGGTTTGCCGGTCGCCGATGATCAGCTCGCGCTGGCCGCGTCCGATCGGCACCATCGCGTCGATCGACTTGAGTCCCGTCTGCACCGGCTGCGCGACGCTTTGACGCCACATCACACCAGGCGCTACCTTTTCGATAACATCCTTTTCCTTGGCATTGATCGGTCCCTTGCCGTCGATCGGCTGACCAAGCGCGTCGACGACACGACCAATCAGCTCGGGCCCGACCGGCACTTCGAGAATGCGGCCGGTGCACTTGACCGTATCGCCTTCCGAAATATGCTCGTACTTCCCAAGGATGACCGCGCCTACGGAATCGCGTTCGAGATTCAGGGCCAGGCCGAAGGTGTTGTCCGGAAACTCGAGCATCTCGCCCTGCATCGCGTCGGACAATCCATGCACGCGACAGATGCCGTCGGTAAGGGACACGACCGTACCTTGCGTCCGCACTTGCGCGCCGACGTCGAGGTTCTGGATCTTGGTCCTGATGAGATCGCTGATTTCCGATGGATTCAACTGCATGATTTTTCCTTGCGCCTTCTCGTAATGGGTCGCGTAATGTTCTGGGTCACGTTTGGATCATTTTGCCAACGTTCGGATCAAACTCGCAGCTGACTGCTCATAGCCTGGAGCTCGCCGCGAACCGAGGCATCGATGACGGTGTCGCCGACCGTGACCCGCGCCCCACCAATCAACGTCGGATCGATGCTTACCGTTGCTTCGATTTTCTTGCCATAGCGCTTTTCCAGCGCAGCCTTGAGCGCGCCCAGCTGTGCCTCGTCTACCGGGAACGCACTGACGATGTGTGCCCGAGCCACGCCGTCGGCGCTGTCCTTGAGGGTGTCGAACAAGCGTCGGATGTCCGGCAATGCGGCGATGCGATCGGATTCCAACAGAACTCGAACGAAGCTCTTTCCCTCCGCGCTGAGGGCGTCGCCGCAAAGCGAGAGCAGTAGCGATTCCTTGGCCGCGTTGTCGAGCTTGGGATTATCGAGCGCGGCGCGCACCGTGGGATCGCTCGCGACGTTGCTCGCGATCTTGAGCATCTCGGCCCACCGAGGCAGCGCGTTTTGCTCGCGAGCGAGCGAGAACGCGGCTTCGGCATAGGGGCGGGCGATGGTGACCTGCTCTGACATGATGTCTGCTCAGAGCTGCTTTTCGAGCGCGCTCAGGAGATCGGCGTGTGCCTTGGCGTCCACTTCGCGCTTAAGAATCTTTTCGGCGCCGGCGACGGCAAGCTCGGACACCTGCGCGCGCAACGACTCCTTGGCGCGATGCACTTCCTGTTCGATCTCCGCCTTGGCCGCGGCCAGAATGCGCTCGGCCTCGGTCTTCGCGTCGGTGCGCGCCTGCTCGACCGCTTCGCTTTTCAGCTTTTCCCCTTGCGCAACGATGTCCGACGCGCGCGTCTTGGCATCGACCAACATCTCGGCGATCTGCTTTTCGGCCCTGACGAGACTGTGACGGCCTTCCTCGCCGGCAGCCAACCCGTCGGCGATCTCCTTCTGCCGGGTTTCGATCGCCCGCATCAGCGGCGGCCAGATGAACTTCGCGGTGAACAGGATGAACGCGAAAAACGCGACCGCCTGCATCAACATTGTCAGGTTGATGTTCATGACTGGCCCCTGTGTTCCCTTATCGCAGAGTCGTTTGACACCCGTTTACTTCAGGCCCGCCGGAATGAGCGGATTCCCGAACGCAAAGAGCATCGCGATACCCAGGCCGATGATGAACGAGGCGTCGATCAGGCCGAGGAGCAGGAACACTTTTGCCTGCAACGCCGGAATCATTTCCGGCTGGCGCGCGGCGCCTTCGAGGAACCGCGAGCACATGATGCCCACGCCGACGCAGGCGCCCAGCGCCCCCAGGCCGATCATGAGGCCTATGCCGATACCTGTGTATGCCTGAATCTGCGCCACCAGTGCCAGCTTTTCCATTTTGCTTTCCTTTCTGAACGGAGGTTGGACGATTGGATAAGGGATATCCACGAATCAGTGATGTTCGTGCGCCATGGAGATGTAGACGACGGTCAGCATCATGAATATGTAAGCCTGTAGCACGACGATCAGGATGTGGAAAATCGACCAGCCCAGGTGGAGAATGCTGCCCGCGATGACGCCTGCCACGCCTGTCGCGGCCCATAGTCCGATCAATAGGAAAATGATCTCGCCTGCGTACATGTTGCCGTATAGCCGCAGGGAGTGGGAAAGCGGTTTGGACACATACTCGATGGTGTTGAAGAGCAGGTTGAAGATGGCCAGGAGCGGCGCAGCCCACAGCGGCTTGATGCCGAAAGGCGTGCTGATCAGTTCCTTGATCCAACCGAAGAGGCCTTTGTTCTTGATGCTGTAGAAGATCATCAGGCCGAATACCGAGAGCGCCAACGCGAACGTTGTATTGACGTCCGCCGTCGGAACACCGCGCCATTCGTGCTGGTGAAAAATGTTCTGATAGATCCACGCCATGATGTCGACGGGCAGGAAATCCATTGCGTTCATGAACAGTACCCACACGAAAACGGTCAGGGCAATGGGGGCGACAACACGGTAATCGTGGTGAAAGAGGCTTCGCACCTGGTCGTTGACGAACCGCACCGAAAGCTCGACGAAGGCCTGGGTTTTCGAAGGGACGCCTGTGGTCGCCTTGCGCGTTACCAGCCAGAGGAGGCCGAAGACGACGACACCAAGAATCAGCGAGGTGACGATGGTGTCGTAATGAAGGGTCCAGAATCCGCCCGACTCCCGTACCGGCTCGGCGAGAAACGTCAGGTGGTGCTGAATGTAGGACGTCGCGTCGAGTGCGTGTTCTTCGGCCATTTTCAGTTTGCTATGCGCGAATTTCTATTCGCAGTTTCTACGGGCAACTTCTTGTTTGCAGCCTTCCAGTTGCACACTCCTGAGGTTGCAGCTTGCTATTTGCAGCACCGATCGTCAGTCGCGGATTAGAATCGCCGCCTGAGTCACCAGCACCGTGACGACAAACGCGGCAAAAAAAACCGCATGGACCACATCCGCATACATCGTGAGAACCAGCCAGAGCTGAACAACGATCAGTAAGATCTTGATTGCCTCGGCGCGGAAAGCAGTCACCACCGTTCCCGCCGCCGAGGCAGGGTTCGCAAGCCCCACTACCAGAGCGTAGACAGCGCCCGCGGCCAGATTGGTGATTCCCCCGAGCAAGCCGGAAAGCGCGCCATGCCATCCCCACCCGATGCTTCCCCCCACGGCGATTATCCCCGTGGCGATAAGCTGCCAGCCTGCGACGCGTCGCAGAGGGTAACGAAATGGCGAACGGCCGGAGACGGAATCGGGCACTGCGGATTCAAGCAAACTTTTGGATTATAGGGTTTTTCCCCGCGACGCGTCAACGAAGGTTGCGCTGTATACATCTCTACACCGCACGCGTTTATCCTCCGGAAAGCGCACATACGATCATCACTTCTGTCGCACTGTCCAAGGCCGGATTCAAGTCCTTCGCCTGCACGCCGTCGACAAAGAATTTGATATGCCGGCGAATGCGTCCCTGCTCGTCGATGATCCGAAAGCGCAGCCCCGGAAACCGTCGATCGAGATCGGCGAGCAAGCTGCCGAGGGTGAGGCCCTCGGCGCTCACCGCCGCGGCATTGGCGGTGTAATCTCGCAGCGGCCCAGGAATGAGAACGCGCATCGGCGATCAGCTCCGAGCATTCGCGGCCCGAGTTGCTCGGGATGTGCCCACGTCACGCTACCTCGACGGCGTAGACGTGCGGCAGATGCGCGGCGAGACATTTCCACGTGCGTCCTTCATCGCGGCTTCCCCAAATCTCTCCGCTGCTGGTGCCAAAGTAAACGCCGACGGGAGATCCGCGATCGGCTGTCATCGCCTGTCGTTTGACCGTCAGCCACGCCTGCGTTTTCGGCAACCCGGCTGCCTGGCGCTGCCACGATTTGCCGCCGTTGACCGAACGATAAACCGCCGGCTTGCCCGCCGGCGACGTTCGCGGCCAGACTCTGGTTCCATCCATCGGAAACACCCAAATGGTGTCCGGCTCGCGTGGATGGACGACCATCGGAAACCCGATGGCGCCAACGCTCTTCGGCATGCTCGCGCCGATGTCCTGCCATCGCTCCGCGGGACGGTCGAGCCGGTAAATGCCGCAGTGATTTTGCTGATAGAGACGGTCCGGCAAGACCGGATGCAGCCGTACGCAATGCGGATCATGACCGAATTCCGGCGTCGGCTCCGGCAGGAAATCCGCCTTGACCCCGGCGTTCAGCGGCCTCCAGGCCACGCCGCCGTTACCCGATTCGAACACGCCTCCGCTCGACATGCCGATGTACATGTGATTGGAATCACGCGGGTCGATCAGGATCGAATGCAGTTTCGGGCCGTCGGGTGTTCCGTCCTTGTCGTCGCCGCACCATGTCTTTCGCATCGGGTGCTCGTTGAAGCCATCGACGCTGACCCACGTGGCGCCGTCATCTTCGGAGCGAAACAATCCCTGCGGCGAGGTGCCCGCGTACCAGGTTTTGGGCTCGCCCGCGTGTCCCGGTGCAAGCCAGAAAGTATGGTCGACCGCGCGCCCGCTGCCTTCTCGAAAGGCCGGCGGACGTTTCGCCTCGTGCCACGTCCGACCGCGATCGGCCGAGCGGAAGATGGTCGGCCCGAGATGTCCCGTGCGCGCCGCGGCAAGCAGCCTCTTTCCGTCGCGCGGATCGGCGACGCAATGATGAACGACGTGGCCAAGAAAGTGCGGGCCCGTTAGGCGCCACTTGCGGCGCGTCGTATCGGCAGTGAGCTGCCACAGGCCCTTGCGCGTAGCAATGAGCAGCGTTGCGCGGCGTCCCCGCGCGATGTCGAGCTTCGCCATGTTGTTCTTTCGTATTTCCGGACCGCCGAAATTACGCCTTCGTCTCGTTTCCGACAAGACGCAGTTGTGAGATATCGGTCTCGCGGACAAACCGATTTATCCGCTACAATCGACATCCGTCCTTGCCACGCCACGGCGCGTTCGCGCCATTGTTCCGGAGAAGAGCTATGACCATCAAAGTAGGCGACCGGCTGCCCGCCGGAACCTTGAGTGAATTCGTCGAGGTCGAAACCGAAGGCTGCACGATCGGCCCCAACCAGTTCAAGGTCGACGATCTCACCAAAGGCAAGAAAGTCGTGATCTTTGGTTTACCCGGCGCCTTCACGCCGACGTGCTCGGCGCAGCACGTGCCAAGCTACGTCAAGCACTACGACGAGCTCAAAGCCAAGGGTGTCGACGACATTCTTTGCCTGTCGGTCAACGACGCGTTCGTGATGGGAGCGTGGGCAAAAGATCAGCACGCCGCTCGCAAGGTGCGCATGATGGGTGACGGCAGTGCCGCCTACACCAAAGCGCTGGGCCTGGAGCTCGATCTGACCGCCAGAGGCATGGGCGTACGCTGGCTTAATATCGAAGCGCCGGGCAAGTTCGAGGTGTCGGGCGCGGAGACCATGCTCAAGCAGTTGGGCTGAGCGCTCGCTCGACCTTGCAGTATTCCGCTGCGCTTCGAAGTCACGGCGCTGCGGATTCTTGTTCGCGTCCGGTTATTCGCGTCGGAGCCGGACCAGAATGCCGTCGAGCTGTTCCAGGCTCGAATACTCGATCACCAGGCGACCCGCGCCCTTCTTGGCCGCATCGACGCGAACGCTTGCGCCGAGAATCTCGGAGAGCTCTTCCTGAAGCCGCACCAGGTCCGCATCGCGACCTCCAGTCGCGGTCCGCGCCTCGCGGCGCGCTGGCGGTGACAATATGCCCCGCACCAGCCGCTCGGTTTCGCGCACCGACATCTGTTCGGCAACGACTTTGGCCGCCGCGGTCACCTGCTGCGCACCCGACAATCCCAGCAGGGCGCGTGCGTGACCCATGTCGAGCCTTCCCGCGAGCAAATATCCTTGCACTTGCTTGGGAAGCTGGGTCAGTCGAAGCAGATTGCTTACCGCGCTGCGCGAGCGGCCCACCGCGGCCGCCGCCGCATCGTGGGTCAGTCGAAACTCGGTGATCAGGCGTGCGATTCCCTGCGCCTCCTCGAGCGGATTGAGATCCTCGCGCTGGATATTTTCGATCAGCGCCAACGCCAGCGCGGCCTGATCCGGAACGTTGCGCACCAGCGCGGGCACTTCCTTCAATCCCGCGCGCTGCGCAGCGCGCCACCGCCGTTCACCGGCGATTAGCTCATAGCGGCCTCCGTCGACCGGCCGTACGAGTATCGGCTGCACGATCCCCTGCGCCTTGATCGACTCCGCGAGCTCGGCGAGGGAATGCTCGTCCATGTGTGTGCGGGGTTGATACTTTCCGACACCGATGCGATCGACCGGAAGAGACTGCAGCGATTCGACGCCCGAGCTTTCGTCCGCGCCGGCAAGAAGCGCATCGAGTCCGCGACCGAGTCCTTTTAGCTTAGCCATGCATTGCCCTCCCGGCCGAAGATGCGACGCGCTCGTCCCGCCGCAGCATTTCTCCGGCAAGCGCGAGATACGCAAGCGCACCTTTGGAGGTCTTATCGAGTTGCAGCGCAGGTATGCCGTGGCTGGGCGCTTCGGCGAGTCGAATGTTGCGCGGTATCACCGTGCGGTAGAGTTTTTCGCCGAAGTGTTTTTGCAAATCTGCGGAGACGTTGAGGGCAAGCGTGTTGCGGGGGTCGTACATGGTTCGCAGCAATCCCTCGATTTCAAGGCGTGGATTGAGATGCGCGCGCACCTTGCGTATCGTTTGCACCAGATCGGACAGCCCTTCGAGCGCGTAGTACTCGCATTGCATCGGTATGAGCACGCTGTCGGCCGCGCACAAGCCATTCAAGGTCAGCAACGATAGCGAAGGCGGGCAGTCGAGCAAGATGAAATCGTAATCGTCGACGACGGCCGAGATCGCGTCTCGCATCTGCGATAGTGCCTCCGCGAGGGCGTCCTTGAGCCTCATTTCGCGCTCCGGCAAATCGACCAACTCCACCTCGGCGCCGGCTAGCTCGCGATTGGACGGCACCAGATCGAAGCCGCCCGTAGGCGATCGCACGCTAACATCGGAAATCTTTTTCTCCCCCAACAGGACATGGTACACCGTGTAAGTGAGCGCTCGCTTATTAATCCCCGCGCCCATCGTCGCATTACCCTGAGGATCGAGGTCGACCAGCAACACGCGGCGCTTCATCGCCACCAGGCTCGCGGCGAGGTTGACACTGGTCGTCGTCTTGCCGACGCCCCCCTTTTGATTGGCAATCGCGATGATCTTGGTCATGGAGCGCGCGGCTCCATGATCACGAGGTGCCGTTGCACGTCGAGTCCTGGAACGCGGATGGCCGGCACTTCCGCGACAAGGACGTCCGGTGGCAGCTCTCGCAGTTCCTCGTGGGGAAAGAGGCCTTTCATGGCAACGAGTCGCCCGCCGCGCGCGACTAGGCGTCGGGCGACCGCGGCAAACGTCGCCAGATCGGAAAAAGCACGCGAAATGACGACGTCGAAGAGGAAGTCCGCGATGTAATCCTGCACGCGCACAGCGCATACCTCGACATTGGCGAGCTTGAGTTCAATCGCCGCCTGCCGCAGGAACGCCGCTTTCTTGTGGTTGCTGTCGAGCAGCACGATGCGCCAATCCTGCCTCGCAATGGCCAGTGGAATGCCGGGCAGGCCGCCACCGCTGCCTATGTCGAGCACGCGCAAGTGAGCTTGTTTGGGCAGATGCCCAAGCACCGCCAGCGAATCGAGCAAATGATGGGTGACCATTTGCTCCGGGTCGCGGATCGCGGTGAGGTTGTGCGTGCGATTCCATTTGTCGAGCAAGGCAATGTATTGCGCCAACATTGCTTGCGTCGCAATATCCGCGTCCAGTTCGAGCGCGGAAAGCCCTGCGGCCAACGCCACCGTCATGCTGAAAGTCTTCGGGCGTCTTGCGCCTGCGGTCCAAAGCCGCGCTTGAGGTGGACCAACAGCAAGCTGATCGCGGCGGGAGTGATCCCGGAGATGCGTCTTGCCTGACCAATTGTTTCCGGTCGATGCTCATTGAGCTTCTGTTGAACTTCGGACGACAGCCCGCGCACGGTGCGGTAATCGAGATCGGCAGGCAGTCTTTGCGCTTCCTGCGAGACGCTGCGCGCAATCTCGTCGTGCTGGCGTTCGATGTACCCGGCATATTTGGTCGCTACCTCGACCTGCTCCGCGACGCGGGGGTCCGCTACCGCCCTTCCCGCACCCGGCAAGCTCATGAGCTTCGCATAACTCACACCGGGCCTGCGCAGAAGCTCCACCAGCGAGCACTCCCGTTCCAGCGGCTGACCGAGAATACGTAGTGCTTCAGCGTTGCTTACGAGCTTCGGATTGACCCAGCAGGATTTGACGCGCTCGAGTTCATGGGCGACGGCGTCCCGGTGGCGGCAGAACGCATCCCATCGCCGATCGTCGACGACGCCAAGTGTGCGCCCCATTTCGGTCAGACGCAGATCGGCATTGTCCTCACGCAGCTGCAATCGGTACTCGGCGCGGCTGGTAAACATGCGGTAGGGCTCGGTGACTCCGCGGGTGACGAGGTCGTCGACCAGAACGCCAAGGTAGGCCTGGTCACGGCGCGGGCACCACCCGTCTTCGCCAATTGCGAACCGGGCTGCATTGATGCCAGCAAGTATTCCCTGCGCGGCAGCCTCCTCGTAGCCGGTCGTACCGTTGATCTGCCCGGCGAAGAAAAGCCCGTGTATCGCTTTGGTTTCAAGCGTGCCCTTAAGGGCCCTGGGATCGAAAAAATCGTATTCGATGGCGTAGCCCGGACGCATAAGGTGCGCACGCTCGAGCCCCTTGATGGAACGCACCATGGCAACTTGGACGTCAAAGGGCAGGCTGGTGGAAATACCGTTGGGATAGATTTCGTTCGTTTCCAAACCTTCCGGCTCGAGGAACACCTGGTGGCTTGCGCGATCGGCAAAGCGAATGACCTTGTCTTCGATCGAAGGGCAATAACGCGGTCCCACGCCTTCGATCACGCCGGTGAACATCGGCGAGCGATCGAGTCCGCCGCGGATGATCTCGTGCGTTTGCTGGTTGGTGTGGGTGATCCAGCACGACAATTGGCGCGGATGCATTTCCCTCGAGCCAAGCGTCGAAAATACGGGCGCCGGATCGTCGCCCGGCTGGACCGCAAGTGAACCGAAGTCGATGGTCCGGCCGTCAAGCCGCGGCGGCGTGCCCGTCTTCAGCCTGCCGGCGGGCAACGCGAGCTCGCGAAGCCGGGCCGCCAGGGTGTTTGCCGGCGGCTCGCCGGCACGTCCGGCCTCATGGTGTTCGAGCCCGACATGGATCAACCCTGAGAGAAAGGTCCCTGTGGTCAGCACCACCGCCTGAGCATCGAAGCGTATGCCCCCTTGGGTCACCACACCGGTCGCTCTTGCCGCAGTGACCAATACATCGTCCACCGGCTGCTGAAACAGGGTCAGATTGGGCTGGTTCTCGAGCATCGAGCGAATCGCTCGGCGATACAAAACGCGGTCCGCTTGGGCGCGGGTCGCACGGACCGCGGGTCCTTTGCTGGCGTTCAGGATACGAAACTGGATCCCGGCCTTGTCGGTGGCGAGAGCCATGGCGCCGCCGAGCGCATCGACTTCCTTGACCAAGTGCCCTTTGCCGATCCCACCAATCGAGGGGTTGCACGACATCTGGCCAAGGGTTTCAATGCTATGGGTGAGCAGCAGTGTGCGCCGGCCTGTCCGGGCGGCGGCGAGCGCAGCCTCCGTTCCGGCGTGGCCTCCGCCCACCACGATTACCTCGAAGTGTTCTGGAAACAGCATGTTTTTAAAGGATAATTTGAAACAATCGGACGTGTAATGATAATCCAAAGCTCGATTTTGGGAAAGCGCCCATCGACGCGGATTGTTCCACGTGAAACCCACCGAGTCGCGTATACAATCGCGCCGTTTCACGTGGAACAAGCTGAGGGCCGCGCTTATTCAATGCGGACCCGGCGGCGGGCCTGTCGATCCCCGAATGGCGAGTTTGACAGGTAATTCGGAAAGGTCGGGAACGCGGTCCGCAAAGCGGGCAAGCAGATACTCCGCGGCCGCGATCCCGGCGCCGCGCGCCGGGATGCGGACACTCGTCAGCGTCGGCGACACGCACCTGGCCAAGGGTGAGTCGCCGAACCCGACAACGGAAAGCCGGCCGGGGACGTCGACGCCGTGACAGGCACACGCATGCATCACCGCCAGCGCGGTGGCATCACTACCGCAGATTGCCACCGTCGGAGCATTCCGAAGCGCAAGCCATCGCAAAATCCCCTCAGCGATCGGTTCATGGCTTATATGCATGATTTCCAGAGGGGATCCATCCAAAGCCTTGTCGGCTCTGAGGGTGTCGGCGAGCTGTCCCAGATAGTTTGCGATGAGCTTGCCCGCGCGGCAGAGGTCAAGGCCGGCGCTCGCGGTGAAGCCGGTGCGGTCCGTTCGATCCACGCTGACACTTGGCAAGCGCTGAATGCCGCGCACCTCCCGGAGCTCGGATGGCAGATCGACCCCGAGAAAAACGAGCGCGCCGACGCCGCGACGTACCAGCGCTCGAGCGCCAGCTAGTGGCGTTCCAACCTCGCAGCTACCGCCACTTCCTAGCAGCAGATCCCACCCGGCGTCGGTGAGCCGTGCTTCGAGCGCGGCGAGCGCGGCCGCCATCCCAGGATCGGCGAGATTTCCGGTAACGACGCCGACTGATCCCGGTCGGCGGCACGCCAGTGCTCGCGCTGCGCTGTTCGCAACATATCCGAGCGCATTGGCAGCATGGGACACCCTGATCCTGAGTTCGTCACTGACCGCCTCCGGGCGTGTCAGAGCCCGCGATGCAGAGGCTGTCGACACTGCCGCGGCTCGCGCCACATCGGTCAGCGTCGCCTGGCTTCCGCGGGGTCTCGGTCGGCGCTTGCCTAGGGTCGTCACGGTGATTGTAACACGTTGATATCCCTCGCCAAATCAGTGCGCAAACGCCCCGAGGACCTGGGAGCCAGCGCGATAAAGGGCTCGGATTCCTTGAAGCGTTCGTAAGCGGTTACAGCAATCGCTTACATTTATGACAGCATAAAGCTTTGCCCGACCGTATGCAAGGAGTGACCGCGGAAGACTTGAATTACTGCTGTTACGCCGCGGAGGTAATTGTTCGCGGCCTAATCATGGAAGAACGAAGACGATTAAACGGGGAACCGCGCCCCGAGCTGGCGGCGTTGTGCCGCAAACACCGGCGGTTGCTTGGCACCGAGCTTGGCGAAAAGCTCGTCGTGTGCCGCGAGCTCGCTTTGCCAGCGCGCGTCGTCGAGGCGCATGACCGTCGCAAATCGCTCCGGCCCGAACTCGAGGCCGCGCCAATCCAGGTCGGCGTATTCAGGCTGCAGTCCAAGAGGAGTCTGCACCGCGTGTGCCTTGCCCTGGCAACGCTCGATGATCCATTTGAGCACGCGCATGTTCTGACCGAAGCCGGGCCACGCAAATTTCCCGCTCTGGTCGGTGCGAAACCAGTTGACGTTGAATATTCGAGGCGGATTTTTGACCGTCTTCACCATGGCGAGCCAATGCGCGAAATAATCGCCGATGTGGTAGCCGCAAAACGGCAACATGGCGAACGGATCGCGGCGAACCTCACCCACCTTGCCCGCGGCGGCGGCGGTGGTCTCAGATCCCATCGTCGCCGCCTTGTACACGCCGTCCTCCCAATTCGCGGCCTCGACAACCAATGGCACGGTGTCGCTCCGCCTCGCGCCGAAAATGAACGCGGAAATGGGCACGCCCGCTGGGTTGTCCCACTCGGGATCAAGCGAAGGACACTGCGTCGCCGAGACGGTGAAACGCGCATTGGGATGCGCGGCCTTGCGCCCGGTTTCGCGCGCAAGCTCCGGTGTCCACGACTCACCGCGCCAGTCGATCAGGTGCGCCGGAGGCTCGCGGGTCATGCCTTCCCACCACACGTCGCCATCGTCGGTGAGCGCAACGTTGGTGAAGATTACGTTGCGCTTGAGCGTCTCCATCGCGTTCGGATTCGATTCGTACGAGGTTCCGGGAGCAACGCCGAAATATCCGGCTTCCGGATTGATGGCGTGAAAACATCCGTCCGCGTGCGGCTTGATCCATGCAATATCGTCGCCGATGGTCGTCACCTTCCAGCTGTCGAGACCTTGCGGCGGAATGAGCATCGCAAAGTTGGTCTTGCCGCAGGCGCTCGGAAATGCTGCCGTGACGTAAGTCTTGCGTCCTTCCGGCGACGTAACGCCGAGGATGAGCATGTGCTCGGCGAGCCAGCCTTCGTCGCGTCCCATCACCGACGCAATGCGCAGCGCGAAACATTTCTTGCCCAGCAATGCGTTGCCGCCGTAACCCGAGCCATAGCTCCAGATCTCGCGCGTTTCCGGAAAATGCACGATGTATTTGTGCTCCGAGTTGCACGGCCATGCGACGTCCTTTTCACCTTCGGCCAGTGGAGCCCCGACCGAGTGCACGCATGGTACGAACACGCCATCGGGTCCAAGCACGTCATAAACCGAGCGTCCCATGCGAGTCATCAACTTCATGCTGGCAACGACGTATGGGCTGTCGGTCAGTTGGACTCCGATATGCGCAATCGGGCTGCCCAGTGGACCCATAGAAAATGGAATCACATAAAGCGTTCGACCGTGCATGCTTCCTTCAAAAAGCTGCTCGAGCGTCTTGCGCATCTCCGCGGGGGCGACCCAGTTGTTGGTAGGTCCGGCATCCTCTTCGCGGTTGCTGCAGATAAATGTACGATCCTCTACACGGGCCACGTCCGATGGGTCGGATCGCGCGAGATAACTGTTCGGACGCTTTTCCGCATTGAGCCGCACCAGCGTGCCGGTGCCGACCATGGCGGCGCACAAGCGGTCGTATTCGGCCTCCGAGCCGTCGCACCAGACAATGTTTGAAGGGGAGGTGCGCCGCGCGAAGTCGCGAACCCAGTTGAGCAGCCGCTCGTGTCGAATATACGATGGCGCCTTGATGACGGGATCTGCGGAAACGGTTAGCGCCGAGACGGGATCGGGGCGGTTCATAAGGGATGCGAGAGTCCGATACGTTGTGCGTGCACTGCCGCGCCAACGCCGGCCAGAAGCTATTGTAAGAAGGGCAGCAACTGTAGCACGCGGAGAGCGGCCAGGTTAAGAGCGCATCGCGTCGAATCGGTCAGGCCACTGGGCCGCTCGGCGCCCGGGCGCGCCGGCGACGGCGCCGTAACCACGCGAAGAGCGGCCCGGTACAGGTGAGCAGGAGTACTACCCGCATGACGTGAAACGATGTCACCATCGGCACTCCGAGTCCGAGGATTTGAGCGGTAACGGCCATCTCCGCGATCCCGCCAGGAGCGGTCGCAAGGATCAGCGTCGCCGGATGTATTCCGGTAAGGCGCGCCATGAATAGCGCGAACAGGACGGAAACGCCCATCGCCAGGGCTACCGTCACAAGAACAGCGGCGACAAAACGCGGCGCTCGCGCAAGAAAGCTGCGATTGAATCGAGAGCCCAGTGCGCAACCAAGCAACAATTGTGCGCCATTGAGTAATACCCGCGGCATCGCCGAAGTGCTCACGCCCGCGATTGTCAGCGGAATCGTGATCAAGAGCGCGCCCAAGACGAAGGCGTTGGGAACCTTTCGTCGCGTCAGCAGCAGGCCCACGGCCGCCGTCAGCGACAGCAGCGCCGCCAGAGCAGGCAATCGAACTTCGCTGCCTGCGGCGAGAAAAGCATCGGCTCCATGCAAACCCAGCGCCGCGAACACCGACGGAATGGTAACCACCACGAGCAGGATTCGAATCGACTGCGCCGCAGCGACCTGGTCGACGCGCGCGCCGAATCGCTCGCCAAGCACCGCCATCTCCGCCGCGCCCCCGGGAACGCTTGCGAACACCGCGGTCGTCCGATCCGTTCCACCAAGGACCGACAAAAGGTAGCCGCAAAGATAACCGACCGCGATTGCAA
>VBDA01000287.1 GCA_005883655.1 Betaproteobacteria bacterium
GCCTACGAGCCGGAAAGCTGGCAAGCGCTCCAGGTACAGGATCTGGCCGCACAGCGTGGCATCGGCAAAAGCGAAGTCGCCACTTCCCAGTCGGCCGGTTTTGCATGGCTTCTGCCCGACGCCGATCAACTCTCTGAAGCGAGAAGGGTTCGCAATCTCATCCGCACCAGTCCTGTCGACCCGGAGAGGATGATCTACGTCGCGGGCTGCGCGGACGCAACTGCCGTCGACATCACGATCGATCCCAGCGCGCCTGCCGGGCAACGCGTTGTCGTGCTCGCCAGCGCCGATGGCGACGGACGCGTTCCATGGGCGACCGGCATCCCGCCGGAGCTCAACGCCCGGACCTACTATATCGATGCCGTGCACGGAGATCTTGCGGACGTTCCCGAATCTTTCCCCGCGCTGCTCGATTTGCTTACCCTGGGCGTGACGACCAAGTTGCCCCAGGCACCTCCTGTTCGGCGCGGCGCGGCTGGGACCTTCGTTCTGCGCCCGGAGCTGCCGACGATGTTTCCTGACGAACAAGACATCCTGAGCTCGGCAATGGGCTCCAGCCGCCGCGACGTCAGCGCCAAGGAGCCCGAGCGCAAAGTGAAAATCCGTATGGTCCACGGCAATCTATCCGGTGCCGAGACGCCGGTGGCGATTGGTCACTATCGGGGTGACACGATCGTGAGCGCCGAGGCCTATATGGATCGTCAGCTCGGCGGCAGGTTGCGCGAAGCGCAGCGCCTGCGCCTCTATCCGGGCGAGCTCAACACCGTCAGGCTCTTCCTGAATGATCAGGAGCTGTGCGAGCGGGGAGCGCACCCCGGGGCAATCGTCATCGGCTTGGGCACGGTCGGCGATCTCTCTTCGGGAGCATTGGCCAGCACTTTCGCCAACGCGGTCACGACCTATGCGCTTGCGCGCGTCGATGAGGAGCGTGCACGGCGCAACGCCACGACCACCATCATCTCCGACGATTCATGCTTGAACATTTCGCTTACAAGCCTGCTCATCGGTTCCGGTGAGGCGGGCCTGAGTGTCGCCGACTCGCTACAGGCCATGTTGCGCGGCGTCCGCCAGGCGAATCTGCGCCTGAAAGGATTGAATCAGACGAAACAAACCTTAGCAGGCAGCATCAAGAACCCGACGGACCGGTCGATCACCGCCTTCATCGACAAGATCGACTTCATCGAGCTTTGGGAAGATCAGTCGATCCGGGCCGCGAAGGCGTTGTTGCGGCTAGGCACGTCTTCGGAAATACGCGCGTCCTTCGACATCGACGAGCTGTTGATCGAAGGCCGAGATGGACAGCGCCGCGCAGATTTCGAGGAAGATCGAAATTGGTGGCAGCGGATGCGCATCTCGACGCAGAAAGATGGAGCGCTCAAGTTCGAGACGTTTGGCGATCGCGCCCGGGCGGACTCGTGGCTGCAGCCGACGCAACGAAAGCTGGTCCAAAGCTTCCTCGAGCGCGCGACGGAGTCGAGCGCGACCGATTCGAACGTTTCCTTCACCATGTTCGAGCTTCTGGTCCCCAATGCGCTCAAGCAGGCAGCGCCCGATCGCCGCAACCTCGCGCTCATGCTCGACGAAGAATCTGCGGCCTATCCGTGGGAGCTCTTGCAGGATCGGTACGACGACGCGTCGGCACCTTTGTCGGTGCAGGCGGGCATGGTCCGGCAATTGGTCCTCGGCGAATTCCGGGAGAAGGTAGTACACGCGACGGATTTTTCGGCGTTAGTGATTGGCGATCCGACCAGCGCCGGCCCGTCGCCGGACTTCCCCGCGTTGCCGGGCGCTGCCGCGGAGGCGCGCGCCGTTGCACAGCACCTGCGCGATCGAGGCTATGGAAAGGTGGTGGAACTGGTGGAGGGCGATGCGACGCCGGAGGCAACGCTGAACGCGCTCTATGCGCAACCTTATCGCATCCTTCACCTGGCCGGTCATGGCGCTTTCGAGTACGCCGTCTATGACGATGATGATCAGGCGAAGAACGGCGGGGACGGCGACGGATCTACCAAGACCATCACCGGAATGGTTCTTGCCAAAGGAATCTTCCTTACGCCGGCCGAGATCGAGCAGATGCGCTTTGTTCCCGAGCTTGTGTTCATCAACTGCTGTCACCTCGGGGAGATGACGGGAGAGGCAAACCGAAAGCCGATCCCCTATCACAAGTTGGCTGCCAATGTCGCAGCCCAATTCATTCGCATGGGCGTGCGAGCCGTGGTGGCGGCCGGGTGGGCAGTCGACGATAGCGCGGCATCGACATTCGCCACCAAGTTTTACGACTGCATGCTGAATGATGCGACGTTTGGCGACGCCGTTCAGTCAGCTCGCAGCGAAGTGTATCGGTCTAGCGGTGGCTCCAACACCTGGGGCGCTTATCAATGCTATGGCGATCCGGACTTTTCGCTGCGCGTACCCCGGGGTTCGAGCTCGCGCACCGACGCCAGAATCGTGGCCGGCGTAGAACTGCAACGCTCCGTCGATGTGATCGCCCTTCGCGCGAAGACCGTGGACAGCGCGAGCGGCAAGCAGCGGCTCCTCGACGAGCTGCGGACGCTTGCTTCCATTAGCGGCCAAAGGTGGATGGAGTCTGCCGCGACCTGTGCGGCGTTGGGAAAGGCGTTCGGTGAGCTTGGCTCGTTCGAGGATGCTCTCTCGTACTATCAAAGGAGCCGAGCCTTATATCCGTCCGACGCTACAGTCGAATCACTCGAGCAGTTCGCCAATCTTAGCGGCCGCTCGGCGGTCGAGCTCTTTTCGGACATGCTCGGGCCGCGGGCGGCCGAAGCGCCACGCGAGGTACACGAGGAGGCGGAGAAACTTTTCGCGCAGGCCGAGGAGATTCTGGACGCATTGCTGGTGATAGGCGAGACGTCCGAGCGCCTGTCGCTCAAGGGAAGCCTCTACAAGCGCAAAGCCATGGTGGCAGGAGACTCCAAAGAGCGGCACCGACTTCTGCAGCAGATGGCTCGCTTTTACGGTAAAGCCTACGACCTGGATGTCGCCAAACAAAGTGCCGATGCGCACTACTCGCTGGCCAATCGCCTGGCCGCCGAGATCGTCCTTGCGTGGCCGCTGAGCGCGCGTCGACCTCGTTCGAAGGCCGCGCGCGAGCGTCTGAGCGCGATCGAGAGCGGGTTGGAAGAAATAAGGTCGATTGCGGCCCGGACGAAGCCGGGAAGGGATTTCTGGTACGACACCTTGATAGGCAACGTCTTGCTCGGAACATGCATGGCCCGGCAAGAGATCAGTGCGACCGACCTCGATAATATGCTGACCGTCTATTCGAATGCCGCCATCCGAGGAGGATCGGCACATGCGCTGCGCTCGGTCACCGATCAAATCCGGTTCTTTGAAGCGATGGCCGATCCCGGGACC
>VBDA01000288.1 GCA_005883655.1 Betaproteobacteria bacterium
AGCGGATGCTCGAGATCTTGTTTCGGCCCAGCGCCGTACCCGTCGATCGAAATCGCGAAACTTTGGACGCGAAGTTTCGACACTGCATTCCCCGCTGCTTGGTGAGTGGCGATCATGTGTGGGGTTCCGTGGGCTAACAGTGATTATGCGGCGCTGACGCCCGGGCATATGAATTGATAATAGTGACAGGAGGTGGTAAGCGTTCACCGCATGATTTGCAAGCATTCTGGCATCTGCGGGGCGTATAACCCGCACGCCAGCGGGCGTTCGACGGCACTATTGCTGCCGTGGCGCCTTCATAAACTGAAGCGGTAATGGATAAAGTGCACAGCTACCATCAAGCCGGCTCTCAGGTTGCGCGATGAAGTCCGCGACGATCCGTACAGCGCAAGGGGAAAATGCGCGCACGTTATGCCCCACTTCAGGGAATTCGATCCATTGCGCGTTGCTGCCGATGATCTGTCCGATGCCACGGCTTTCGTGTGGTTCGGCAACCGGATCAATTGCCCCAGCCAAGATTAGCGTCGGCACTGTCGAGGCGGCTGGTATGAGCAGCGGCGGGCCAAGGGGCGCCCAAGTATCGCAAAGCCCGGAAAGCTCGGTGCGTGCAAAGATGTCGTCGGATGCGGGTGTTGCGTCACGAAAATGCGGCCGGTCTCTGCATTCCACCGCTGCGTTAGTGGCCACCTGGCGCGTGAGTGCAGTCTCATAGAGCTTTGCCGTGACCGAAGCCAGGGGCTCGGGCGTGCCATTCTTAGCCCACGTGATCACAAGTGGGATGGTCGGATAGGCATTGCGGTAGTAGAGCAAGTTTGCGACAACGAGTTCGAACGCCGAGGCCGTTAAGACGAATCGTTCGTTCGTCGAATTGGATCCAGATGGACGGGTCAGGATTAATGGCTCTCGAGCGAGTTGCGCTTTCGCTTCATCGTAGGCACGCGCTAAACCGCCCGACACTGCAAAGCAGTTGGGATCGCTATCGCACAACGCGAAAAATGCTTTCCGCGCAGCCGCCACGCTTTTCGCGCGCAACGGACGCGGAGCATCCGGCGGATATATCGAATCGAGGACCATTGATCGGACCGTCGTCGGATGCAGCGCCGCAAGCGTCATCGCGACATCCGTACCGTAGGACTCACCATACAGGTTCCAACGCGCAATGTTCAACGCACGCCGCACGCTTTCGAAGTCATCGGCCGTAACCCGAGTGCCAAAGTTTGAAAGATCGATCCCGCGCGACAATGCTTCCCTTCGACAGGTGTCGAAGGCCGCACGTCGAGCATCCGCTGCGGAAACGCCACCTTCCGCCAGCGAGAGGGTGACGTCTAATAATTTCCGATCCATGGTCGGGCAAATCCGTGGCTCCGAGTCTCCCGTACCACGCTGATCGATCAACACCAGATCGCGTCCCAACGCGTATGGCGTTTTCGCCTGCGCACCGGCATAGACCGTGATCGGCTCGCCTGGACCACCGTTAATATAAACGACCGGGTCGGGCAGTTCGGATTTCTGCTCGCTTTGGATCACCACCACCGAAAGCGCGAAGCTTGGGCCATCAGGACGCACGTAATCACGCGGTACGCGCACGGTCCCACAACGCATGCGCGACGCCAATGTCGCGTCGACGTTGCGGATAGCGCAGGTATGCTGCTCAAATTTTGGATTTGGTGCGGTTGTAATTGTCGATGCTGGAGATGTTGTTTCGCACGACGCGATCAGTAGGAGAGGAAACAACCACCCGGCGCGGCAAAGACGCATGTACATCCAAATATTATACTTTCGCGCCAACCGAGCCTCCATGACGAGGTTGGTAGGCGCTATGCGTACTTCAACGGTCGAGGCGGAAACGGGTGGACGCTCTTGATCGCACAGCGATGTCCGCGGACGACCGCTCTCTCCAATGCGACCGTCTGCTCAGGGGTCGTGAAGCGCCCGTCGGCCGGAACAACATGAATCTCCTCTCCCACAACGAAGGAGCGACTCATGGATCCCGTCACGAAGACCGAAGGGTACGTAGTCCCGTGGAACAAGAGCAAGCTGCTCGGCCAGAAACCCCCGCTGAAACTCCAAGCGTATCTCGGCACGCGCCCTCGCCGGGATAATTTAATAGGTTCCTGTTGCTGTTGCCGTCAAGGCACAGGGGTCGCAAGCGGCTGGCCCTTCTCCGCCAACATACAGTTGAGGACCTTCGCAGCTTCGGACGAACTCGCGTTTGTCGCCTTGTGAATGTGCTTGGCGGGATTGAAGGCTATCTGGCCCGCCTTTAATTCGAAGGGCTGCCCGCCTTCCGGCTCGAACAGTAGCGCTCCCTGCAGCATGTAGATGGCCTCATCGCCGGGATGGAAGTGTCGGCCAGCGACGGCGCCGGGCGGAAGATCGGCGACGAAGACGACCACTTCCTTTCCCTCCACCCCAGAGACAGGTTTCCTCAATAGCTCTGTCCGGGTGACTTGCGCCGCACCTTGAGCGGCAACGTATGTGGCTCCAAGGACCCCGACGGCTATACCGGCAAGACCAACGGCGATAAGCAGAAGCGTCTTCCTCATGGTTTTCCTCCTCCGATTGCCTAATTTGGGTCCACTCTTCTTTGGCAGCGGACCGGCGGACCGACGGCACGCTTGCATGTCAGGCAGAAGCAACCACGCACCGATCCTGCTGCATCGCGTGACCTGTGTCGCTGTGCCTGTATTGTCCCCGTGATCAGCTCCATGGGAACGGACTGTTCGACACCGGATGCAACTTGCCTTGCGCGTAGCGGGAAAAACGGAACGGTTCCAACAGATCCGAGCTCCCGCCAAGCAGCTCGTGGGCCACCAGCTCTCCCACGCCGATCATCTTGAAGCCGTGATTTGAATCGGCGATGACGTAGACGTTTTCGCGAAACCGGTCGAACACCGGGAAACTGTCCGGCGTGAAGCATCCGATGCCACCGGACGGCTCCTGCCGATAAACGCCATGTCGCCCTTCGAAGCGCTTCTGGCAAAACGCGAGCGCCGAGGTCCACATGTCGGCGAAGTTGTCGGTCACCGCGAACTCCGGTGATTTCGGCCCATACGGGTCCACCCGCACCGCATCCGCGTCGGGCTCGACGACCGCGGGCATGGCGCCGCCCTGCACGCCGTTGAAATGGAAGTCGGGCTTGTAGTAGATGCCCCACAAGCTGTCGGTGATCAGCTTGCCGTCCCGATCCGAACGCAGCGGTGCGTCGGTGTCGACATGCAGCACCGGGGGCATTCGGCCGTCGTTGGTCTTCAGGAAGTCCGGATCGACGCCGAGCGTGCCTTCCTGCAGCGCCATGTAGCGCCACATGCGTACGTCATCGTGCATCTTTGCGTCGCGGCCTTTAACGCTGATTCGCTTCGGCAGCTCGAGCATGTTCCAGATCGCGTTGATCCACGGCCCGACCGCGACGACGACCTGCTCGCAGGTGATAGCGCCGAGGTTGGTGTCGACGGCGTTGATCGCGGTCGATCCATTGCCCGACCGGAATCCCGTGAGCTCGACGCCGGCGATGATATCGACGCCAAGCGCCTCCGCTTTGCGGGCCAGTCCCTGCACTGCCGCAAGATTGTTGGCGTAGCCGCCGCGTTTCTCATGCAGCACGGAGGTGATGTTCGCCGCCTGCCAGTCGCTGAACAAGGTCCGCATGTACTCGAGCGACTCGGCTTCGCCCTCGACGAATACCGATTCGTAGCCGATCGCCTTCTGCTGCTCATAAATCGTGCCGACCTGGGAGTGCATCCCCTCGGGACTGATTTGCATGTAGCCGACCGGGTGATAGCTGTACGCCTCGGGATCGCGCTCCCAGACCGAGACCGAATGCGCCATCAGCTCGCGCATCGCAGGCTGGTAATAGTTGTTGCGCACGACCCCGCAGGCAATGCCCGATGCGCCGGCGCCGATGCCAGTCTTGTCGAGGACGACGATGCGGTTCGATCCCGAGCCGACGGTCATCCCTTTGACGTGCAGGCGACCCGCGAGGTGCATTGCGGTCGAAAGACCGTGGATGCCGGCGCCGATGACGACGTAGCGGGCGCTGGGAGGAAGAGAAACCATCGGGAGTCCTGTTGCGGATAAGTCCTCTTCACGCAGGCGAGAATTCCGCGACTCGCGCTCGCACGTACGGAGGAACGAAACGCACGTTTACGCCGCTCGCAAGAGCTCCTCCAGCAATTCGGCAAGCGCATCGCCTTGTCCAAGCTCGCTCACGAGGCGCTCGATGCGCTGTGCGCGCGAACGTCCCAGCACGGGCTCGGCGAGCTCGAAATACTTGGCCCGCAACTCGGCGTCCGCAAGCGGGTTTTCGGGGTTTCCCCGCGCACGTGCCGGCTCCGAAACGAGCTTGCGACCATCGCTCAGCATAATCTCCACGCGCGCCCATCGCTCGGCCGGAAACAGCCGCGAATACTCGCTATTTTCCACCAAGACCATGAGGCCGAGCAGGCGTCGCACACGCGGGTCCGCGAGCTTCGGCACATCGATCTCCTCGGCACCCAAGTGGCCGAACACGAGCACTGCCGCGACTGGATAGGGAAGACTGTACTGCGCATCCTCAGTCGTCTCAGGAATGCTGCATCGCGAGCCGAGCGCAATAGCCTCGCCAAAGCTTTCGATCGCAATGTGCGCGATGTTTTCCGCGGCGAAGCCGTGCGCGCGTTGCAGGCCGCGCGCGGCTTCGACGGCAGGCTGAGCCCAGCGGCAGACCGGATAGGCCTTGAAGTACTGCTCGCGAATGCGCCAGCGCGCGCCCAGGTCGGTCCAATACGCTTTCGCATCGGCACCTTCGACGGTGACCGCCGGCGCCCCGGTGTATCCGTCGCGCGCGAGCCATGCAGCGGCGATGCCGACATGGGCACCCCATCCGGAACCGTCTTTCACCATGCTGGGCGTATCGCAGGCACGCAGTATCTGTCCGCGCGGACCGAAGTATTCGGCGATGCCCAGCGCCTCCCGGATCCGCGACTCGTCAAAGGACAGGAACCTGGCCGCGACCGCGGCGCATCCGACCGAGTTCCACGAACCGGAGCAATGGTATTCCGGCACGGTGGCGTGCTGGGCCATGCCCGCGCGGGTGGCGATCTCGTAACCGAGTACGAGACAGGTGAGGAACTCGCGCCCGTCGAAGGCGTGCTCACCCTCGACGCCATCGCAAAGTGCGAGCAACGCGGGAAGGATTGCGACGCCGGCGTGGCCTTTGGTAAGCACGTGGCCGTCGTGCCCATCGATCGCATCGATGGTCGCAGCACCCGCAAACGCCGCGCCGGCAATCCCCGCCCGTCTGCCATCGAACAGCATGCGCGCAGTCTCATCGCGCCCGCAGAGTTGCGACGCGGCATACGAACGCGCGATGCCCGAGGCGTGCGTCCGCGTCCCGGCCGCGGCGACGCCGATCAGGTCGAGCAGACAGCGCGTCGCCTGCAGAGCGACGTCGGGCGGAAGATCGGCAAACGCGATACCCCGTACGAACGACGCGACATCCGGAAACGCGGTCCTCGCCTTGGTCGCACCGCGATCGTTGGGCATTAGAGCCTGTTACCGCTAAATCAGGCCGTTGGCCTTCAGGAAGCCTTCCGCGACCTCCTCCACCGTTTTCTTGTCGACGTCGACGCTTGCGTTGAGCTTGGCGATGTTTTCGTCGTTGAGCTTCGCGGCGAGTGCGTTCAGCGCATCGGCGATCTTGGGATTCTTGTCCAGGATTTCCTTGCGCACCACCGGCGTCAGGTTGTACGGCGCGGCATAGTTCTTGTCATCCTTCAGGATCACGAAATTGAACGCGGGTATGCGACCGTCGGTCGCGAACACGACGGCGGTGTCGACCTGCCGGTCCTTCAACGCGGAATAGGTCAAGCCCGTGTCCATGCGCTTGACGTTGTCGCGGTCGAACTCGAATCCGTACGCTTTCTGCCATCCCGGCAGACCGTCGGGACGCGCGTAGAACTCCGCGTTGGACGCAAACGTGAGCTTGGCGCCGCCATTCACGGCCTTGGCGA
>VBDA01000289.1 GCA_005883655.1 Betaproteobacteria bacterium
CGATGAGCGCGAGCGGCCAGGCCAGATATCCGCCGTTGGCGAAAAGGTGCGTCAATAGGCCGCGCGATGTCGCCGTGGTTCCCAGCGCAAGTGCCAGCAGCAGCGGCAGGAGCGCGAGCGCGGGAACGCGCGCCATCGGCCAGGAAAGGCGCCGCTCGGCGAACGCGAACGCAACCGCGGACAGCGCCAGAAATGCCACCAATGCCGCGAGCTGCATTTCCGCCGGTACCCAGCGGTCGATTTCCCGCCATCCTGCCGCGAGCCACCAGGCGCAGCCCCACGCGGGCGGCGCAATTTGCTCCGCCGGACCTACCGCCGCGCGCTCGCGCCACAGCAGCCATGCGCTATACAGGCCCGCGAGGCCGAGCAGCGTCGCTCCGACGAAATTGCTGTTGAGCAGAGGAACCGCGGCAATCGTTCCGGTCTCGGCCCAGAGCATGATGCCGCGTCCGAATGCCACACCGGCGCCGAGTTGCAACAGCATGCCGAAGGCGCGCAGCTGCCACCGTCGCTGACGGACGCCGGCCCATATCATTGCGGCGCCTTCGAGTGCCCAGGAGGCCGACGTCCACCGCGCGTCAAGCGCCAGCGGGATCGCCAGCGTCGCGAAGATCACGCCAAGGCCCATGAATGATTCGACGAGCAGGCGCATGCCTTCGCCTTGCCGCGAGTACAGCACGCGTGCCAGGATCAGATAGAGTGCGGACACCGCAAGCGCGCTCAAGGCCATGCCGAAAGGCATGTCGCGCACCATCGCGCTTTGCAGCGCGGCGGCAATCAGCGGTGTCCCGAACACCAGCGTGGCGTCGACAGGACTGCGCACCTCGACTGTCCGTCGCAGTGCGTAGAGGACGGCGATGCCGACATAGAACAGGAAAAACAGGATCAGGAAAGGCTCGGTGGTCGCGAAATCTTCCGGCCGATATCGGGTCACGCCCCAGAGCGTGCCGACGATGAACGTAAAGGCGAAGCCCAGCAGATTGAGACTGCGCCAGGCCTTGAACCAAGCCATGCCGAATACCGCGGCGTTGAGCACCGCGTAATACGAGAACAGCAGGACATGGTCGCCGGAATTGGTAGAGGTGAGTATCGGTGCCAGAAAGCCGCCGACGATGCCCAGCACCGCAAGGGCGATGGCGTCCTGCATGATCGCAAGCGAGCCCGACAGCGCGGCGATCAGCAGCAGCAGAATGATCGTCGCCCACGGCGGCAAGACGGCGTAGAGCTTGAGCGCGGCAAAGACCGTCAGGTAAAGCACTCCTACGGCGCCGCCCTGCAGGATCATGGCATACCCGCCACGTCGCACGCGCAAGCGCCAGCCGACGATCAGCAACGCGATCGCGCCGGCAGCGACCGCGCTCAAGCGCAGCTCGACCGGAACGTGCACATGTTCTGACGCATACTTGAGCAGGAACCCCACGCCGATGAACAACAGCAGAACGCCGATCCGGGCCAGCGTGTTGCCTCCCATGACCCATGCGAGCCACGCCGGCGGTGGGGGTGGTGGACCGGGCGGCGAGATTCCAGACGGGACCGCGGCGGCACGCGGTGAGGCCACCGAGTGGCCCCCTTGGCGTACCGGCAACGTCGCCGCGGCGAATGCGTGAGTGGGGACGACGTCGTCGGCCGCATTTGGGCCCAACTCAGTCGACTGCGTCGAAACAAACGCGGCCGCGGGCATCGCTCCGGTGACAACTTCGGCTTGCGCAGGAGACGGAGCTTCGAAGACAGGTTCAGTCGCCACGGATGCCGAGGCCGATGCTGCCGACGTGCGAGCAGATGCCGCAGCGTGTTCGTCCAGCGCTTTGATCCGCGCCTCCAGATTCAGCATCTGAGACTCGAGGGAATCGATGCGATGCTTGATGCCCTTGCGCTGCGACGAGACGATGATTCCGGCGACGACACCGATAATGGCTCCAACGAACGCGCCGGGGCCCTGCGCCACGACCGCGCCTACCAACGTGCCAACGATCAAGCCCAACGCCCACATGATGGTTCTCCCGGTGTGCTTGGCAGTCTGGGCCGCGAACGGCTCCGCAGCCACCCGGCGGATGGCCTAGCTGCCTCGCTAATTCGAATCTCCGCGCTATCGCCAATCTCCACGCAGCCCGAGAACGCTTTTCTGCAGGGCTTCCGGCGTCGCCAGCTCCGGCGAGAACGGCGTTCCGGCGACCAGCGCGATGCGCGAGAACATTCCACGCCACTGGCGGATCGCCTTGCCCCGATGCGACCGGCTGAAAAAACTGCCCCAAAGACCACGCAGGGCCATCGGTACCACCGGCACCGGCGCCTGTTCGAGAATGCGCTGAAGGCCCGGCCGGAACACATCGAGGTCGCCTGTCTCGGTCAGCCGTCCTTCGGGAAAGATGCCGACGATCTCGCCCGCCTTGAGCGCCTTGGCGGCTTCCTCGAAAGCGCGCTCCTTCATGCCGGGATCTTCCTTCGCCGGAGCGATGGGAATGGCGCGCATGGTGCGAAAAAGGAAATTCAACAGCGGAATCTGGAAGATCCGGTGATCCATGACGAACCGAACCGGCCGCGGCACGCAAGCCGCAATGACGATCGCGTCGACGAAGCTGACATGGTTGCATACGATGACGCAGCCTCCCTTCGCGGGAATGCGATCGAGCCCTTCCTTGTGAACGCGATAGATGGTATGCACCAGGAGCCAGGCCAGAAACCGCATCGTGAATTCCGGCACCAGCAAATAGATGTAGAGCGCGACCAGCGCATTCATCAGGCCGGTCGCCAGAAACAATTGCGGGATGGTGCAGCCGGCCTTTAGAAGGCCGAGCGCGATCGCCGCCGATGCAACCATGAATAACGCGTTCAGAATATTGTTGGCAGCGATGATGCGTGACCGAAACGCGGGGTCCGAGCGCTCCTGTATCAGCGCATAGAGCGGCACGATGTAGAAGCCCCCGAACATTCCGAGCAGCACCAGATCGGCGACGATGCGCCAATGCGCCGGGACCCGCAAAAACCCGTCGACTCCGGTGAGGCTGTTGGGCGCCAGACCGCGGCTGGCGAAATAGAGATCGATGGCAAATACCGACAGTCCGATCGAGCCGAACGGGACCAGTCCGACCTCGACCTTGTGCCCGGAAAGCCTTTCGCATAACAGTGAGCCGGCGCCGATACCGACCGAGAAGATCGCGAGCATCATGGTCGCGACGTGCTCATCGCCGCCTAGGACCTCGCGCGTAAAATTGGCAAACTGCGTCAGGTACGTCGCGCCGTAGAACCAGAACCAGGAAATGCCCAGCATGGAAAGCCAGACGACGCGGTTGCCCTGCGCAAAACGCAGGTTGCGCCAAGTCTCTGTGAACGGGTTCCAGTTGATGCGAAGGTCGGGCGCGACCGACGGGGTTTTGGGAATGCCGCGGCTGACCACGTAGCCTGCGACGGCGATCGCAATCGCCGTCGCGCCCGCATACAGCGGCCCGTCGGGCTTGATTGCTATCACCAGTCCGCCGACGATCTCGCCGAGGAGAATCGCGACAAAGGTACCCATTTCGATCAGCCCGTTACCGCCGACCAGCTCGTCGCTGCGCAGCGTCTGCGGCAGGATGGCGTATTTCACGGGCCCGAATATCGTCGAGTGCACGCCCATCAGCCCCAGCGCCAGAAAGAGCAGCACGAGATCGCGGCGGTAGAACCCGATGGCACCGATGACCATGATCGCAATCTCGAACAGCTTGACGAACCGGATCAGCCGCGATTTCTCGTACTTGTCCGCGAGCTGGCCGGCAGTCGCGGAGAAGAGCACGAAAGGAGCGATAAAAACGGCGGCCGCGATGTTGACCAGATCGTTGGACGAAATCGCAGTAAGCGTCGCGGCCTGGAACGCCACGAAAATGACCAACGCGTTCTTATAAACGTTATCGTTTCCGGCACCGAGAAATTGAGTCCAGAAAAACGGCGCAAA
>VBDA01000290.1 GCA_005883655.1 Betaproteobacteria bacterium
CGTCATCATGTCGCGATCCGTCGCGGCGCTCATATCCGATCAGATGCGGGGTCGATTTTCGCGGCCGCGAACCTAGCGCGGCTTGCGCCGTAGTGGCGCCGGCTCGACTTCCTGCAGCGCGTCCCTGAAATCGGCGACGTCCTGAAAGCTGCGATACACCGAGGCAAAGCGGATGTATCCAACCTTGTCGAGCTTGTAGAGCTCCTGCATCACCATCTCGCCCACTTGACGCGACGGAATCTCGCGCTCACCTAAGCCCAGCACCTGTTGCACGATTCGCTCGACGGCCTGGTCGACGTACTCAGTCGGCACGGGGCGCTTGTGGAGGGCGCGCTGAAATCCGTTGCGGATCCGATCGACGTCGAAGTCGGCGCGCGTGCCATTTTGCTTGACGATCTGCGGCAGTCGCAGCTCCGCTGTTTCGTAGGTCGTAAATCGTTTCTGGCAGGCAAGGCAACGCCGGCGGCGGCGAATCGAATCACCTGCCTCCGAAACCCGCGAATCGACGACCTGGGTTTCCGCGCTTCCACAAAACGGGCATTTCATCGGCTGAGCCGGATCGAGGCACGGGGCAGTTGAACAATCGAGTGCGTTTCTGCCCGCCGTCCGCAACCGGACCGTCGATGATGACTCACCGGTAGACGGGGAATTTCGTGGTCAGCGATTTCACGCCCGCGGCCACACGCTTCTGTGTCTTGGCGTCAGCCGGCGCATCGAGGACGTCGGCGATCAAATGCGCCAGCTCCTCGCATTCGATCTCGCTGAAGCCACGAGTGGTGACGGCGGGGCTTCCGATGCGTACTCCACTGGTCACAAACGGCTTTTGCGGATCGTTGGGAATCGCGTTTTTGTTCACGGTAATGTTCGCGCGCGTCAGCGCAGCCTCGGCATCTTTGCCGGTTATATTCTTCGCTCGCAGGTCGACCAGAAACATGTGCGAATCGGTACCGCCGGAAACGATCCGGAGTCCCCGGTTCTGCAGCACGGTCGCCAGCACACGCGCATTTTCGAGCACGCGCGCCTGATAGACCTTGAATTCGTGCGACAGCGCTTGCTTGAATGCCACCGCCTTCGCCGCGATCACATGCATCAGCGGGCCGCCTTGCAAACCGGGAAAGACCGCCGAATTGATGAGCTTTTCATGTTCCTTGCCGGCGAGGATGAAGCCTCCGCGCGGGCCGCGCAGCGTCTTGTGCGTCGTGCTGGTGACGAAGTGCGCGATACCGACGGGCGTGGGGTAGACATCGGCTGCGATCAAGCCGGCGTAATGAGCCATGTCGACCATCAGATAAGCACCGACAGCATCCGCGATCTCGCGAAAGCGCGCCCACTCGATAACCCGCGAATACGCAGACGCGCCGGCGATGATGAGTTTTGGCTTGTGCTCTTTCGCCAGGCGCTCCACGCTGTAGTAATCGATAAGCTCGGTTTCCGGTTCGAGCCCATAGGCAACGACGTTGAACCACTTGCCGGACATGTTCACCGGGGAGCCGTGGGTCAGGTGTCCGCCGTGCGGCAGCGACATTCCGAGCACGGTGTCGCCGGGTTTTAGGGTGGCGAAAAACACAGCCTGATTCGCCTGCGTTCCCGAGTGCGGCTGCACGTTGGCGAATTCGGCGTCGAAAAGCTCTTTTACTCGATCGATCGCAAGCTGCTCGGCGATGTCCACGAACTCACAACCGGCGTAATAGCGCTTTCCGGGGTATCCCTCTGCGTACTTGTTGGTAAGACTCGAGCCCTGAGCCTCCATCACCGCGCGGCCGGTGTAGTTCTCCGAGGCGATCAGCTCGATGTGATCTTCCTGGCGGCGGTTCTCGGCGCTAATGGCCTTGGCGATTTCCGGGTCGGCATCGGCCAAGGACTGGGTGCGGATCGGCATGGGAGAAAAATCAGGCAGGAAACGGTTATCTTACCATTGGCAAGTCCGAGGCTGGACCTCCGCAACCTAAGCTGCGGCGTCGATTGCCAAGGCTCTGGTGTCAGGTTAATCTTCGCGCCAAAGCGCGCGTTTCGACGCAGGCCGCGTGGTGCCGTGCAAGGATAAGGCCGCGCTTGCGGCATCAGGATCGAACCTAAGCCAACCTTGCCGGAGGAACTCCCGTGTCATCCCTCCTTTCGCTGTCCAGGCTCATCGATCGCCTGAACGAGCGCGTCGGGCATGCATTCTACTGGCTGGTGCTCGTGACAGTGCTGATCAGCGCGGCCAACGCGATCGTTCGCAAGGTTTTCAACTACAGCTCCAACGGATTGCTCGAGATTCAGTGGTACTTCTTCTCGGCGATCTTCCTGTTCCTCGCCGGCTACACGCTGCTGCGCAACGAGCATGTGCGCATCGACGTCATCTCGAGCCGGCTGTCGAAGCGCGCGCAGACATGGATCGACATTCTGGGCACGTTGTTTTTCCTGCTGCCGATGGCGATTCTGCTCATGTGGCTCTCTTGGCCCGTCTTCGTCGATGCTTATCAGCGCAATGAGGTCTCCACCAATGCCGGCGGCCTCATCATCTGGCCCGCGCGGCTGCTGGTACCCGTCGGATTCTTGCTGCTGGTCGCGCAGGGCATTTCGGAGCTGATCAAGCGCATCGCTTTCCTTAGAGGCCTGATCCCCGATCCCTCGGAGAAACACGTCGCGAAGACCGCGGAAGAGGAGCTGGCCGAGGAGATCCTCAGGGAGCGCGGCGAGCGGTCGCTGGCCGAGGAGATGCTTAAGCAGGCGAAGGACCGCCCATGACCGCCTTCCTGATCGAATACATCGGGCCGCTGATGTTCGCGACGCTGGTGATCGTGTTGCTGCTCGGCTATCCGGTAGCGTTCTCACTGGCCGCGGTCGGCATCGGCTACGCGATTCTCGGCATTCAGCTCGGGCTCCTTGATAACTCGCTCTTGCAGGCATTACCCCAGCGTGTATGGGGGGTGATGTCCAACGACACGCTGCTGTGCGTCCCTTTCTTCACTTTCATGGGACTCATCCTCGAGCGAAGCGGCATGGCCGAGGACCTGCTGGACACCATCGGCCAGGTATTCGGACCCGTGCGCGGTGGCCTCGCATACGCGGTGATCTTCGTCGGTGCGCTGCTCGCAGCGACAACCGGCGTGGTCGCCGCTTCGGTGATTTCGATGGGGCTGATCTCGCTGCCGATCATGCTGCGCTATGGCTACGACCGCCGCTTCGCCTCCGGTGTCATTGCCGCGTCGGGAACGCTGGCGCAGATCATTCCGCCGTCGCTGGTGCTGATCATCATGGCGGACCAGCTCGGCAAGTCGGTCGGCGACATGTACGCCGGCGCGTTCATTCCGGGGATCAC
>VBDA01000291.1:0-2812 GCA_005883655.1 Betaproteobacteria bacterium
TGATCCGCGGCGCGTTGCCCGCCAGCAGCGCTGGCAACGCACGGCTCAACGCCAACTCCGCGGCGACGGTGACTTTGTCGAACACTTCTTTCGCGGTGTCGTCGGGAAGGATCGGCACGGCCTGTTGCGCGACGATGTCCCCGCTGTCGGCTTGATCGAGCATGTAATGAAGGGTGGCGCCGGTTTCGGTTTCGCCGTGAATAATGGCCCAGTTGACCGGCACCCGGCCGCGGTACTTCGGCAGCAGCGAACCGTGCATATTCAGCGCGCCCCCATGCTGCAAAGCGAGCAAGGGGGTCTTGAGCATGGTCCGGTAGTAAAACGAAAACAGGAAGTCGGGCTTGCAGGCGGCAACCCGCTCGACTGCATCGGCTGCATTCGGATCGGCAGGCGAAATCGCCGGAATGTCGTATTCCGCGGCGGTGCGCGCGACGCTGTCGAACCAGATCGTCTCGGCCGGGTTGTCTTCGTGTGTCAGCACCAGCGGCACGTCGACGCCCGCGGCAATGAGCGTGCGCAGGCAGCGTACCCCGACATTGTGGTAGCCGAAAACGACGGCTCGGGTCATTGCGGACGCGCCGCATCGTCGTGCTTCTGCTCCAGCAATGCCTGGATGGTGAAGCGCGGCCGTTCGCGCACCTGCTGATAGATGCGGCCGACATACTCGCCGACCAGTCCCAGCCCGAAGAGCAGCATGCCGATGAGAAAAAACGCCAGGATATCCCGGTCCCAGAGCGTCGCCAGCCCTTCGTGCCAGCCGGAAAGGACAAGACGTTGGATGATGACGATCAGGTATGTCACCACCGCTCCGACCGAGACCAGCATGCCGAACATCGAAAACATCTGCAGCGGCACCAGCGAAAATCCGGTGATGAGATCGAAATTCAGACGGATGAGCTTGTAGAGCGAATATTTCGACTCGCCGGCGACACGCTCGGCGTGCTCGACTTCGATCTCGGTCGGATTGTTTGCATAGGTATAGGCAAGGGCGGGAATGTAGGTGCTGACCTCGCGCGACGCGGCGACCGCGCGCACGATGTCACGGCTGTATGCACGCAGCATGCAGCCCTGATCGGTCATCGTGATGCGGGTGATGCGCTGGCGAACACGGTTCATCGCTTTCGATGCGATGCGACGCCACCATGAATCCTCGCGCGTGCGCCGCACGCCGCCGACGTAATCGTAGCCGGCATCCATCGCGCTCAGTAGCTTGCCGATTTCCTCCGGCGGATTCTGCAAGTCGGCGTCAAGCGTAACGATGCGCTCGCCGCGGCAGTACTCGAAACCGGCGATGATGGCCATATGCTGGCCGTAGTTGCTGTTGAACAGAATGACCCGCGTGACCTCCGGGCGCCGCAGAAACTGGTCCTTGAGCATCGCCGGCGAGCGGTCGCGGCTCCCATCGTTGACGAACAGCACTTCATACGCCACGCCCAGCTTGTCGAGCGCGGGATACAGGCGATCGAACAGGGCCTGCAGTCCGGGCTCCTCGTTGTAGACGGGAATGATGACCGACAGCACGGGCTTTTGCCGGCGGCGATGACTTCCGCCGCCGCGGCGCAGACACGGTCCACGTCGGCGCCCGTCATTGCCGCGTGCAAAGGCAGCGACACCGTCTCGCGGGAGATGCGCTCGCAGTTTGGAAACTGCCCTTCGTGGCCACCCAACGTCCGTCCAAGCGTGCACAGATGAAGCGCTTCATACGACATACCGGTGCCGATGCCCCGTGCTTCGAGAGCGTCACGGAACTGCTTGCGGTCGATCGACAAACGATCGAGCGGCAGGAGCACGCAGAACATGTTCCACGTATAGTTTTCATCATCCAGCGTCGCCGGTTTCGGCGGCAGGATACAGGGCGGATCGGTCGCAAATCGCGCAAAGTAGCGGTCGGCGAGGGCGCGCCGCCGGGTCAGAAATTCCGACAAGTGTTCGAGCTGCTCGCGTCCGATGCGAGCGTTGATGTCGGGCATGTTGAACTTGCCGCCGGGGAACGCGACGTCGCGCGTGCGATCCGCCAGGTACTCGATGCCGTGGAAGCGCAGGAGCTCGACCCGCTTGGCCTCCGAGGAATCGTTGACCACCAGCGCGCCACCCTCGATCGAGGTGACATTCTTGTTCGGATGGAAGCTGAAGGTGACCAGGTCGCCGAATGCGCCCACGTTTTTTTTGTGCCACTGTGACCCGATCACGAGCGCGGCATCTTCGATGACGCGAAGCCCATGTCCCCGCGCCAGCGCGAGCAGTGCGTCCATGTCGACCAGCGCACCGGGATAATGGGTCGGAATAATCGCGCGGGTTGCGGGCGTGATCGCGGCTTCGATCTGAGCGAGATCGATATTGCGGGTGATGAGATCGCAATCCACAAACACCGGTCTGGCGCCGGCCTTGACGATCATGTTGAGAACCGTGAAAAAGCTCTGCGCCCCGGTAATCACCTCGTCACCCGGTCCAATATCGCAGACCTGCAACGCGACTTCGATCGCCGCGGTCGCCGAAGTCAGCACCCGCGTGGGTCTCCCACCGCAGAATGCTGACAGGTCCTGCTCGAACCGCTGCACCCATGGTCCGCTGGTCAGCTGACCGGAGCGCAACACTTCGCCTACACCGGCGATGGTGGACTCGTCGAGAACGGGGCTGGCGAATTTAAGATAGCTCATCTGCCAATTCGTTTGACAACTCGTTTACCAACTTTTTTTCCGACTAATTTTCCAGCCAACGCGCTAGCTCCGCGCCACGAGCCATACGCCAACGATGATGAAGCCGATGCCTGTCCAGCGTGCGGCGGTGAGTGCTTCGCCGAGCAGGTAATAGG
>VBDA01000291.1:2839-6378 GCA_005883655.1 Betaproteobacteria bacterium
AGCAGGTAATAGGCGGCAATGGCGTTGATGACGTAGCCGACCGAAAGCAGCGGGTAAGCGATCGATACCGGCACCCGCGACAGACCGAGAATCCACACGATCAGGCTCACGCCGTAGCAAGCGGCGCCGGCGATGAAATGCGGCTCGACTGCCATCCGCCCGAACTCGCCTACCCAGTTGTCGCGGGTGAGCGTGATCACACCCAGCGAGTTGGTGCCCGCCTTGAGCAGCAACTGCGCGGCCGCGTTCAGGAGCACGCCGACGATGAGGAAGGAGAAGCCGGGCCAGGTCATGACGGCGTCAGCCGCGCCAGTGCCGATGGTCGGATATACCGTCCTTCATTCCGACCAGCGTGCCGGAGCGTGAGTAAAAATCCGTCAATCGTTGCCACCGCTTGATCTTCATGTTACCGCCGGCTGACGATGACGCGGCGCGCGTCACGGCCGAGCTCGCGCATGGGGACACCTTCATCTTGAAGCCGCTTGTATTCGTCTCGCTGCATGATCGCGTACGCCTGCTCGGCAGCGTTCCAACGGCGAAGCCATTCGGCCTCGGTCGCGATCGCCTTGTCGGGCTCGCTGGCGATGCCCATCGCCAGCTCGTCGTAATGCTCCACCTGCGTCACGGTTCGGCCGAGGTAATACGGCAAGGTCTGATCGTACATCCTGACGGTGTAGAACGGGACATCGGCGCGCAGCGGACCATTGGCCGCGACGATGCGCGAGACGATCGGAGCGGTGGACCGCGCCTCGGCCAGTGTGTCGTGCCCCGTCAATACCAACATCGCGGCGACAAGCGCGGTAAGCGATACGCTCAGGATGGCAGCGGTCCGTTTGCCGGAACGCAGATAGAACAGACCCATTGCACCGCCGGCAAATGCGACCACGCACGCAGTCTTCAGCCAGACGCCATATTCGAGCAGCGGTTCGAGGGGCTGGCGCGCGTCCACAAAACGGGACGCAAGCGGCGTATAGGCGACGATCACAATCAACGCGATGACTCCCATGATCGCAACCAGCGGCAGCGTCAGGCGTGCAAGCGTGGTTTGGGGCACGACGGTTAGCTGCCAGCCGAGAGTCAGCGCCAGAGCGGGAAACATCGGCAGAATGTAGGAGGGCAGTTTGGAGCCCGACACGCTGAAAAACACGAAGATGAAGGCTGACCAGACCACCGCGAAGCGCTGCCAACTGAAGCCATTGCGACCCACGGGCGCGTCGGTCCACATGCGGCGCGCGGTCCACAGGAACACGGTGAGCCAGGGCAGGATGCCGGCAACAAAGATAGGGACAAAATACCACCACGCACCTTCGCGATGCGCTTCGCTGGTCAGAAATCGCGCGAAGTGTTCGCGAATAAAAAAGAAATCGAAGAATTCGCCGTTGCGCAAGGACACTGCGACGAACCACGGCGCAGCGATCGCCAGGAAAACAAGTAAGCCGCCGATCAGATGCAGCCTGCGCCACAGTGACCAGTCACGCCGCAGCAGAGTGTAGAGCAACATCGCGGCCCCGGGCAGCACCACGCCGATCAGCCCTTTGGAGAGTACCGCAAGCGCGAGCGCAGCCCACGCCGCGAGCATCCAGCCGCGCTCCTCGGTGGGTGTCGCGTCGTCACGCTGGGCGATGAAGAGGCAGCCGAGACCGACGCTCATCCAGAAGGTGACGCCGGCGTCGAGGGTGAGAATATGGGCGTTGAGGACATACCACGCGCAACCACCGAGTACCGCTGCGCTGTACAGCCCCAGCAGCGGGCCGCCAAGGCGAAAGCCCACGTAGCCGATGAAAAGAACGCCCAAGAATCCCGACAATGCGGGCCACAGGCGCGCCGTCCAATGATGAACGCCGAAGATCGAATAGGCGGCAGCGGTGATCCAGTATTGGAGCGCCGGCTTCTCGAAATACTTGATCCCGTTGAGCCGCGGCGTCACCCAGTCGCCGCTGGCCGCCATCTCGCGCGGAATTTCCGCGTATCGGCCTTCGTCCGGGTGCACCAGACGACGATACTGGAGATTGGAGAACCAAATCGCGGTGAAGACGAGCAGCAGGATGATGGCTCCGCGGCGGGTCAACGCGGACGGCGCGGCGGCGACAGCAGGAGCGGCGGCAGAGGACATCGGGACGGGCGCGATTTTACCGCGTTCCGCAAGTTGCGGGCGATTCACACTTCGCTTGCTGCTGCACCCGTCATTCGCTACCATGCAAGCATGTCGATACCGCGTGGCCGCGCTCGCTGCACCCTATGCCGCTCCGCTGCGAATTGTCGTCGTGTATTGCGCGGCATTCGATCATCAACCTGATGTAACACGAGTCAAGTTAGAGCCGCCAGACCGCACTGGCGGCTCTTTTTTTGGAAGTGACGATGCCAGCACCGCTGATGCTGTACGACAACTACGCACGCGAGCGGCGCCGATTCGAGCCGCTGGTCGCCGGCACCGCCGGTCTCTACACCTGCGGACCGACGGTGTACGACTATCAGCACATCGGCAACTTCCGCACGTTTCTTTTCGAGGATCTGCTGAAGCGGGTGCTGGAGTGGAATGGCTACGCTGTGCGCCACGTCATGAATATCACCGATGTCGGACACTTGACATCGGATGCTGACACCGGCGAAGACAAGATGGAAAAGGGCGCGCGCCGGACCGGCAAGACGGCGTGGGAAATCGCGCAGCTCTACACCGATGCATTCATCGATGACATGGCGCGCCTGAACATGGAAATGCCATCGGTGCTTTCCCGCGCGACCGATCATATTCAGGACCAGGTCGAGTTTATCGTCGACATCGAGAAAAACGGATTTACCTATCGGACATCGGACGGAATCTACTTCAACACCAGCTTGCAGCCGGACTATGGTTTCCTCGCCCGCCTCGACAAGGCGGGACTGGAAGCGGGCAAGCGGGTCGAGCTTGGCGAGAAGAAAAGCATTACCGACTTCGCGCTCTGGAAATTCTCCGCGCCCGGCGAACACCGGCAGATGGAATGGGAGAGTCCCTGGGGCACCGGCTTTCCGGGCTGGCACATCGAATGCTCGGCAATGGCGCAGAAATACCTCGGCGATTTTTTCGACATCCATTGCGGCGGCGAGGATCACATCCCCGTTCACCACACCAATGAAATCGCCCAGACCGAGGCGCGCGTGGGAACAAGGCTCGCCAACTTCTGGATGCACGCCTATTTTCTGTTGTCCAACGATGCCAAGATGGCGAAATCCGCGGGCGAATTCCTGCGCCTGCAGTCGCTTATCGATCGGGGCTACGACCCGTTGGCGTATCGCTACCTGTGTCTGACCGCGCACTATCGCACGCAGCTCAATTTCACCTGGGACGCGCTGGATGGCGCCGCCAAAGGTCTCGACCGGCTTCGAAACGGAGTGTTCGCGCTCGGTGAATTCGATGCGAATTTCGCTGAACCGGATGCCGGATATCGCGAACGCTTTACCGTGGAAATCAACGACGACTTGAACTTGCCGCGTGCGCTCGCGCTCGGCTGGGAGGTCCTTCGCGGCAACCTGGCGGCGGGCACCAAGAAGGCGACGCTGCT
>VBDA01000292.1:0-326 GCA_005883655.1 Betaproteobacteria bacterium
GGGATAGCCGATTTTGTTGACGATGGCCCGCAGCTTGGTCAACGCCTGCTCCTTGGTGGCGGAGCTCATCCAATCGAGCTGCTCGATGTCCTTGGCCATCGCATCTTCGATCTGCTTCGTCATGCGCAGCGTCGTGCCCTTTAGCGCCGGGCTGAAAGCACGCCGCACGAATTCCTGGCCCAGTGCCTCGCCCAACTGATTGTCGACCAGCGTTGCGCAGCGCTTCCAGCGGGGCTTCAGCTGCTGGACGCCGCGCAGCGTCTTGCTGAAGAAGTCGAAGTTCTCGTTGACAAACGCGGAGGAGAGCAGCGGCGCGGCGGCTTTCG
>VBDA01000292.1:424-6392 GCA_005883655.1 Betaproteobacteria bacterium
GAGACCCGCGATCTTCAGATAGCTGTCCCAGTCGAATTCCGGCGCCGTCGCGCGCAGGCCCTTCAGGTCCACTTTATGGAAGAGCTTGTACGGGTCGCGCTTGTCGACGCGGGTCAGCGAAGCCTTGGCAAGTGCGGTCTCGATGTCCATCACCTTGGCCGCCTTGCTTCGGGCGACTTCGGGCGCATCGCCCAACAGCTCGAAGGTCTTCGTCACGTGCGCGGCGTACTTGGCGCGAATGTCCTTGGACTTGTCATCCTCCTTCGTATAGTAGTCGCGGTCGGGCAAGCCCAGACCGCCGCCGCTCGCGAACGCGATCACGCTCGAGGAGTCTGCGAAATCCTGGTTCGACCCGAAGCCGAAGAAAAGGCCCGCGTCGCCCGTGGCCAGATGTAGATGGGCCAGCACTTGCGGGATGTCGCCCTTCGATTTCATCGCATCGATGCGCGCCACGTACGGCTGCAGGGGCTTGGCGCCGAGCTGCTCGACGGCGGTTTCATCCATGCACGCCGCGAAATAGTCGCCGATCTTCTGCTCTGGTTATCTTGAGAGAGCTTGCCGTACACGCTCCACCTCGCCTGGTCGGACGGGATCGGGTTTTTCTCCATCCATCCGCCGCATGCGTACTGATAGAAGTTCACGCAGGGGTCCACGGATTTGTCCATCGCATTCACATCGAGCCCCGGCGTATACGGAAACGAAGTCAGCGGCCCTTCGGGCGTTTGCGCTAAGGCGACGCAGAACGAAGACGCGACGGCGAACACGAGTATGGCTAGCTTGCGCATGGCGGCGTTCCGAGAGTGGCCAGAAGATTGGAGATTCAACCACAAAATCCCTCACATTTGGGTCGGATCGGGCGCTGATTCGCGACTCGCTATCGGGATGTCAACTCCCCGGTCGCTCCTTGCATCAGGAAAAGAAACAGTCATACTCCGGAATAGCGCATTTCCGCTTGAGGACCCCAACTTGCTCAACAAAGCGATCACGCCGAGCTTCATCGTCAAGTACCTTGACCAGTACGTAATCGGCCAGGAAGACGCCAAGAAAACGGTGGCGGTGACGGTCTATTCACATTTCAAGAAAATAGCCAAGTCGCAGTTGGACGGCATGCCTATCGCCAAGAGCAATATGTTGCTCATTGGCCCGTCGGGAACCGGCAAGACGCTCCTGTGTGAAACCCTTTCGTTGGTGTTGGGCGTGCCCTTCGCGACTGCCGAAGCCACTGCGCTGGCGCAGTCGCGATACGTCAACGAAGAAATCGAGGCCGTGCTGCAGCGGCTGGTCGACAAGGCAGGCGGCGATGTCGCCAAGTCTCAAAATGGAATCGTATTCATCGACGAAATCGACAAGCTCAAGTCAATCGACGGTCAACCGCGCAGCGTCTCCGGCGAAAGCGTTCAACACGCATTGCTCAAGATCATGGAAGGCGCCGCTGTCAAACTGGCCAATGGGCGATACATTGATACGACCAATATTCTATTCATTTGCGGCGGTGCGTTCGTCGGGCTCGACGACATCATGTCGCAGTCGAACGCCTACCGGTATATCTCGATCCAAAAGGGCGAGAGCCAGAAGATGCTGCACCGGCTCAACACGCGCGTAAAGCCGACCGACCTGTTTACCTTCGGGCTGATCCCGGAATTCACCGGCAGGCTCCCCGTCATCACCCGTTTTCAGGACCTCAGCAAACAAATGCTGGTGCGGATCATGATCGAGCCGAAAAATTCGATCTACGAGCAGTTCCGCCAGATCTTCCAGAACGAGCGTGTCGAGCTGACAGTCGAGCCCAAGGTATTCGATCAGATCGCGGACCTTGCGGTCGAATACAAGACGGGCGCCCGCAGCCTGAGGGGTATATTCGAGGAGCTGATCACGCCCATCCTCTACGTGATTCCGGACAGTCCCGATATAGAAAAAGTCGCGATTGCGTCCCTCTTCACCGAACCTTCGTTTGTCAGAAAGGAACGAGTGAAATAAGCATCGCGAGATGCCGGAAATCGAGTGCTTGAATGAAACAAACGCCCGCCCACGACCGCCATAACCCCGACGTTCTGCGGTTGATGCCAAAGAATCTGAAGAGGGTCGTCGAGGTCGGCTGCAGCAGCGGGGCCTTGGCCCGCGCGTACATGGCAGAGAACCCGGTGTGCGAATATACCGGCATCGAAATCGATCCGGAATATGCCGAGCGCGCGAAGGCATCCTGTGCCTCTGTCATCTGCGCGGACGTCGAATCCATGAGCGAGGAGGTGTTCCTTTCGCTCTTTCCGTCCGACTGCTGGGTCTTCGGCGACTCTTTGGAACACCTGCGCGATCCCTGGGCTTTGCTGAGGCGCGCGCGCGGCCACCTGCAAACGGGCGCTGTCATTGTCGCCTGCATTCCCAATGCTCAGCACTGGAGCGTCCAGGCACGGCTCAACTGCGGCGCCTTCTGGTACGAGGATCAAGGTCTCCTGGATCGCACTCACTTGCGCTGGTTCACGCGGATCACCATCATCGATCTGTTCCAATCGACCGGCTATCACATCGTCGAAGGTCATTCGAGAGTCGCGGACGAGCCCGCGCGGCAGGACGTGATGCCATCCATCCGCGCAATGGCTGTGGCGACCGGCTCGGATCCTCAGGTTGCCGAGAACGATTCGCTCGCCCTGCAATACGTCGTCAAGGCTGCTGCGGCCTGATCTCACTTCTGCAAGCGAATCTCTCCGTCAAACGCAACTTCCAGCCCGAGCCCCGCGATTTTCAGTGTGACTTGCGCGGGATAGGAGGCGACACCCGTCGCTTTTCCGCTCGCGATCGCAGCCGCCACTGCGTGCTCGATCTCGCGCTGCGAATTGACGCCGACCATTTTGAGGAACTTGCGAATGCTGATATTCAGTGCTTCTTCGTCCATGGATATGCCCCTGCATTTTGCTTACACAAGAATTAGTTATCGTTGATTGTCGCTCTTCAACGACGCCCCAGCGTAGGATGCTCGCCTATATCATCATGCAACGCGACCGACATTAATAAAGTGCTTCGCTGATTGTTCCCTGCCGTGGCCCGACGCAGTATTAGCCCGTCTCATTGCCACCTCGGAGCTCCAGCATGGCACCGTGGAAAAAAATTGCAATAACCGCTTTCGCAGCAGCATCGCTGGCGCTAGGGTCTGCGATTCCGTTGGCGTCCGCCTCTTCGTTTTCCACAGACAGCTCTGACTTATGGGGTAATCCCGCCGAGAATGGCTGGGGCCTGCAGATCATCCAGCGCGCCGACGTCATCTTTGTCACGCTTTACCTTTATGACGCCAACAACACGCCGATATGGTACGCCGCGGTGCTGAAGCCCAACAGCCCGACCAACTGGAGCGGCGACTTGATGCAAACCAAAGGACCATGGTTTGGAAAGCAACCCTTCGATCCCGCGGCGGTGACCGTCGCCAGGGTCGGATCCATGTCCTTCATTCCGACGTCGGTGAGGGGCGCTGTTGTCTCCTATTCCATCAATGGCGTGTCGAACACGAAGGATATCGAGCGGATGACGATCCGCTATGACAACTACAATGGAAACTACGTCGGCATGCTCGCGTATACGGCCGAAGGATGTTCCAGTCCCGGCGATCGTGGAGCGTTCAACAATCGTATCAACTTCAGCATCGGGCAGTCGGGCACCTCCATGTCTATGGTCTCGCAGCAACAGGGCAGCGCCGCGGTATGCAGTTCGCACGGGGACTATGGCCAGGACGGCCAGTTCGGCAATACCGGCCAAGTGACCGGCAGTTGTACGGATGGCTCCGGCGCCGGCGCTATTGTTTCCTATTACCAGATGAGTGTGACGCCGTCCGGCATCACCATGAATTTCACCGCGCCGGGCAGCAATCCCGGCTCGAAGGGCTGCACGCTCAACGGTTCGCTCGTCGGCATCCGTCAATAGCCCGGCAGAGGGCCGCGTAGGACTACGATCGGATCGCCGCTATTCCAGTTTCCCGACTCGCCTCACGACATCGCCTAGCTTTTTCGCGTCGGCATCCCAAAACCGCTGCAGCTCGGGCGCATCCATGTACTGGATCGGCGTTTCGACTGTCGCCAGCGCGGCCATGAATCTGGGGTCGGTCGCAGCGGCGCGCGCTGCCTCGCGAAGGCGGACGATGATAGCCTCGGGCGTTCCTACAGGCGCGAACAATCCGGACCACTGGAAAAATACGGCCTCGTATCCCGATTCGGTCAGCGTCGGAACATCGGGCAGAGACGCAAGGCGCTTGTCGCCCCAGGAAGCGAGCACTCGAAGCTTGCCGGCCTTGACGTGCTGGATGACGGTCGAAGGACCGGACGCAACCGCGTCGATGTTGCCGCCGAGTAGCCCTATCACCGCCGGACCGGCGCCGGTGTACGGCACATGCAGCAACTTGACGCCGGCGCTGCTCGCGAACATCTCCATCGGCACGTGCATGGTGCCGTAGTTGCCGGACGAGCCGTAAGTGATCCCTCCCGGCCGCTTTCGCGCATCGGCGACAAAATCCTGCAGCGTCTTCCACGGACTGTCGGCGCGTACCGCCAGCACCGTCGGATCCGCGGTCACGCGCGCGAACTGATCGACGGTGAAGGCCGGCGGCCGGCCGAAGAGCTTGTCGGCCTCCGGGATGATCGAGATCGACGACAGCGCGAGCAGCAGCGTGTAGCCATCCGGCTTGGACTTGGCCACGTACCCCATGCCGATGCCACCGCCGGCACCGGGCTTGTTCTCGATGACGATGGGCGCGTTGAGCACGCGGCTCATCGCGTCGGCTGCCGGCCGGGCGACGATATCGGCAACCCCTCCCGGAGGGAACGGGACAACCAGCGCAATGGGCTTCGAAGGGTACGCGTCCTGCGAGCGTGCCGGCGAAACGGCAAGCATCGCCAGCGATGAGATAGCGAGCGCGGCCCCGACGGAGACGGTCATGCTCTTCCTCTTGACGTGAGCGCGGCCGGGCACCGGCGGCATGGGCGCGATTCGCGCGGCGGCGCTGCGCACCGCTAGATGAAGATCCAGTACAGCAATCCCCCCAGGACAAGCCACTTGGCGGAGTAGTACGCTAATTTGCTCTTCCGCTTGAGCGCCTTGGCCGGCAGCCGGGCGTAATACGCGAAGCTGAAGATCTTATTGAGCACGCCTACGTGGTCGCCCGCCATGTTCTCGGTCTGGCTCGCGCGGATGACAGTGGCTTCGTACCAGTGATTGATGGTGGCCATGATGCGGCTGGTCAGCGGCCGCTCGACGTCGCAGAACAGGATCACACGCGTCTGATCGGTCTTGTTCTCGGCCCAGTGAATGAACGTTTCGTCGAAGATGACTGCCTCACCATCGCGCCAGTGGTAGGGCTCGCCGTCGACGAAAATGCGGCACTTTTCCGAATTCGGCGTCGAAAGCCCGAGGTGGTAGCGCAGCGATCCGGCAAACGGGTCGCGATGCTTGCCCAGATCGCCTCCCGGCGGCAGCAGCGTGAACATCGCCGCGTTGACCGAGGGGATCGATTGCACCAGTGCCGCCGTTTTCGGGCACAGGGCCACCGCCGAAGGCAATGGATCGTCGTACCATTTCACATAGAAGCGCTTCCATCCGCGCCGGTAAAAGGAGTTGAATCCGAGATCGTTATATTTCGCAGCGGCGCGAATGTGGCCTTCGTCGAAGAGCTGCATCGCTTCCTCGCGCACCATCTGCCAGTTGTCGGTCAGCTTTTTCAGCTCCGGGAATTCCTTGACGTCGACGTAGGGCCGGTTGGGTACGGCCGAAAAAAAATACATCAGCACGTTGTACGGCGCCATGAACGTCGAGTGGTCGGTGAGCTGACGATAAAAGCGATGCCGGATGCGCCCGCGATAGTGGATATACATCGCCGACGCGACGAAAGCGTAGAGGACGAAGAACTTCGGCGCCAGCAGATTTGGAAGGTGCTCGAGCATGTCGGTGGTTCCTTGGCAGGCGCTATTATAAGCCTAGCGCCTGGTGCCCT